>NZ_JBFUBU010000012.1:0-93824 GCF_056405595.1 Polaromonas sp. P1_G1 | reverse complement strand
TCGTCAATGGCCTGCTTGCCAAGGATGACGAGCTGGGGTTGTTCTTTTTCGACCAGGGCCTTGAGCAGCTTGGCGACGGCCAGGGGCTGCAGTTCTTCGGCGGTCTCGACCAGGATGGCGCGGTCGGCGCCTATGGCCATGGCGGTGCGCAGGGTTTCCTGGCACTGCAGCACGCCGCAGCTGACGGCGATCACCTCGGTGACCACGCCTTTTTCCTTCAGGCGGGTGGCTTCCTCGACGGCGATCTCGTCAAACGGGTTCATGCTCATCTTGACGTTGGCGATGTCGACACCGGTTCCATCGGATTTGACGCGGACTTTCACGTTGTAGTCGACTACACGCTTGACGGGGACCAAGACCTTCATTGATCAATTCCTTGACGGTTTATGAATAAAAGACGCGCAGGGCTATCCCCGCACAAGAAAAAATCGGGACGGCTTCAGGCCGCGACGATGCTGGGGATTTGTGTGGCCGGCGGCGTGTTGCGGCTGCGGCCGCAGCGCACCAGGCCGTCGATCATCACCATGCCGACGCCCGGGATGTCACCGCGCTGGATGCTGTCGAGGATGTCCCGCCCGGCGGAGTGCTGGGCTTTGTCCATGAAGACAAAGTCGGCGTCGCGGCCGGGTTCTATCAGCCCGCAGTTGAGCTTGCGGATGCGTGCCGTGTTGCCGGTGGCAAAACAGAAGGCCAATTCCGGCGGGATGTTTCCGAGGCTGCAGAGCAGGGAGATCAGGCGCAACATGCCCAGCGGCTGGACGCCCGAACCGGCGGGGCCGTCGGTTCCCAGGATGACGCGGTGTGGGCACTTGAGCTGCAGCGCTGCCTGGGCGGCGGCGATGGCGACCTTCTCGTTGCCGTTGTGAACGATCTCGATCGCGCGCGACGACTTCTCGCAGAGTTCGCAGACATGCGTCTCCGACAGTGACGTGTGTCCGCCGTTGATGTGGCCTATTACGTCCGCGTCGGCTTCCAGCACCACGTCCTTGTCGATCAGGCCGGAGCCCGGAATCGACGGGCCGCCGGTGTGGATGGTGCTCTGGATGCCGTACTTGCGTGCCCAGCCCACCATTTCCTTGGCTTCGTAGCCCGCCTTGACGGAACCCAGGCCGACTTCGCCGAGCAGCGTCACGCCGGCCTCGGCCAGGTCCTTGAAGTCCTGTTCGGTCATGCCTTTTTCAATGATGGGCGCACCGGCCAGCACCTTGACGCCGCCCGGGCGGAAGTTGTCGAAGGCGCGCTGCGCGGTGATGGCCAGCGCCTTGAGGCCGACGATGTCTTTGGGGCGCCCCGGCAGGTGAACCTCGCCGGCTGAGATCATGGTGGTGACGCCGCCGTGCATGGTCGAATCTATCCAGCCGATCTGGTTCTGGCGCGGTGTCCAGTCGCCGAAGACCGGGTGCACATGGCTGTCGATCAGGCCGGGCGCCACGCAGGTCTGGTGGGCATCGATCACGGTCTGCGCATGCGCGGTGTCGCAGTCCTTGGCCTTGCCGACGGCCACGATCAGCCCGTCGTTCACGACGATGGTGTCGGCGTCCAGGATGGGGTGGTCTATGTCGCCGGACAGCAGCAAGCCGATGTTCTGGATGACGACTTTTCCCGACTTGCCGGTTGATGCTGCTTCCGCCATGGGTGGCCTCTTTTCAAATGTGTGGGGGATCAGGGATTCAGCATGACGGTGCGTAGCACGGTGCTGATGATGAAAGCCTGCCATTCGGCCAGTGCCTCGGGCGTCTGCAGGTCTTCGCCGAGGAAGGCCGACAGCGTGTGGCGGTTGGAGATGTAGAAATAACCGGTGGCGGCGATCAGCAGGTAGACATTGCGGGCGGAAATGTCCGCGCGGAAAATTTTCTTGCGCGCGCCGCTCTCCAGCAGTTGCCGGATGATGGCGATGGCGGGGGACGAGTAGTCCCGGGCGCGCTGCGATTTGGCGATGTGCTTGCCGCGATGCAGGTTCTCTGTATTGAGCAGCGTGATGAATTCGGGGTTCTTGCTGTAATAGGAGACCACGAAGCAGATGACGTCGGTCAGGGATTCCACGGGGTGCTCGATGTCCAGCGACAGCTCCAGCTCCGCGTCGTTCATGCGGCGGTACATGTCTTCGAGAACCTCGATGAACAAGCCTTCCTTGCTGCCGAAGTAGTAATAAATCATGCGGTCGAATGACTTGGCCGATTTGGAGATTTTCTCCACGCTGCCGCCGTCATAGCCGTAGCGCGCGAAGACTTTCGTTGCCGCGCGCAGGATGTTGTCGCGCGTGGTTTGCGCTGCCTGTTCCCGTGCGCCGGGCCGCTTGGCTGCCGCGCGTTTTGGCGCCGCGGCACGCGGTTTTGGGGTTTTAGCTGTCTTCGCTGTCATGTAGGGATGTCCAGTCGCGTTTTACAGGTGATGGGGCGGGAGTTGCCTTGGAAGCCGGTTTCCTGAGCAGTGTATGACGCGGAGAAGCAAGCGCCGGGCCACCCTCACTGCTCGGCGAAGGCGCGCTCAATGACGAAGTCTCCCGGCCTGGAGGTATTGCCTTCCGCAAATCCCCGGCCTTCGAGCATGTGCTTGAGGTCCTTGAGCATCCCGGGGCTGCCGCAGATCATGACCCGGTCATGCGCCGGGTCCAGTGGCGGCAAGTTCAGGTCCGCCAGCATCTTCCCGCTTTCGATCAGGTCGGTGACGCGCCCCATGTTGCGGTAGGCCTCCCGCGTGACGGTGGGGTAGTACAGCAGTTGTCTGGAGATCAACTCGCCGAGAAATTCGTGTTGGGGCAGGTGGTCGACGACCAGGTCGTGATAGGCCAGCTCGTCGGCCTGGCGAACGCCGTGGACCAGCACGATCTGCTCGAATTGTTCGTAGGTCGCCGGGTCCCGGATGATGCTCATGAACGGCGCCAGGCCGGTGCCGGTCGAGAGCAGGTACAGGCGCTTGCCGGGCAGCAGGTAGTCGATGACCAGCGTGCCGGTGGGCTTGCGCCCGACGATGATCTTGTCGCCGACCTGGATGTGCTGCAGGCGCGAGGTCAGGGGGCCTTCCGCCACCTTGATGCTGAGGAACTCCAGGTGCTCCTCATGGTTGGGGCTCACGATGCTGTAGGCGCGCAGCAGCGGTTTGTCGTTGACCCTGAGCCCGATCATGGTGAAGTGCCCGTTGCTGAAGCGCAGCGAGGTGTCGCGGGTGGTGGTAAAGGTAAACAGGCGGTCGGTCCAGTGGTGGACGGACAAGACGGTTTCTTCGTTGAATGCGCTCATGGTGGTGTGTTGATTAAAGAGTCGTCGCTTGAAGAGCTGCAGGCCGGACCAGATATTTCAGCCGAGATCCAGGCCTGCCAGCTTGTTGGTTTTGTCTTTCCACTGCTCGGCGTCCGGCAGGGGGGCGGTGCGCTTCGAAATGGTGGGCCACAGCTTCGCAAGCCTTTCATTGATCTCCAGGAAGGGTTTGAACTGCTCGGGCGTGTCCGTGTCCGCATAAATGGCATTGACGGGACATTCCGGAATACAGACGGCGCAGTCTATGCATTCGTCCGGGTCGATGACCAGGAAATCAGGGCCCTGCTTGAAGCAGTCCACAGGACAGACGTCCACACAGTCGGTGTACTTGCATTTGATGCAGGCGTCGGTCACTACGTGGGTCACAAGAGCTCCTTTGTGGCGCGGTTGCGCGGGCCGCTGGTCGTTGATGGAGGCAATGTGCCACATTAATGTAGTGAACGCAACATTTAAGTTAAGTGCCTGCAACATTTTTTAAAAAATATTCAGAATCGCGGTGCAAATCCTATTGCGCGGCAATTCCGTATCCGCTACATTGAATTTAAATGTAGTAAATGCAACATGTAAATTAAGTGTGCACTACATTGGGGATTGCGCCCCACGATGGGGCCGAAGCGAACAAGGCGAACACGATGACCGAACACACGAAGACGGACGGCCTGCCGGGCATGGATGCCCTGGCCTTCCCCCAGGTGCTGGAAAAGGCCAGGCCGCGCAATGAGCGGATGAACAGCGAGAAGATCGAGTGCAACGCCTGTCCGGTGCTGTGCCAGATATCGGACGGCCGCAGCGGCGCGTGCGACCGCTACGCCAACCATGGCGGCACCCTGGTGCGTGTGGATCCCGTGTTGCTGCTGCGCCGTACTTTGTCGGGCTCGGAGCCGCAGCTGGTTCCCTTTGCCGGGCGTGAGGCTGACTTGCCGTCCGCGCCGGAAGATGCCGCTGCCGAAGGCCTGCCCGCCGCGGCCCCGGCCTGGAGCGGCGACCTGCTGCTGGCCGACGAGGTCTTCGTCACCGGCGTCGGCTCATCGACGACCTACCCCGACTACAAGCCCGCGCCCTTCATCGTGTCGTCGAAGGCGGCGGGCGTCGACCTGGTCACCGTCGTCACCGAGGGGATTTTCAGCTACTGCAGCTTCAAGGTGAAGATAGACACGGACCGCTTCCTGGGCGCCGAGCAGGCCAACGTGCGCTGCAAGGGCGAAGTCGTCGGCCATGTGACGACGGCGGAGTACGGATCGCAGATGCTGTCGCTGGGCGGCGTGCATCACCTGACCGGCGGCAGCAAGAAGGAAGGCCGCGTGACGGTCGAGATGATGAAGGCGCTGGGCAACAAGCAGGCCGTCGAATTCACCATCGACGGCGGCTCGCAAATCCTGATCCAGGCGGGCCGGGCGCCCATCGTCAACGGCGTGGAAGAAAAGCGCATGCGCGTGGGCTGCGGCTCGGCCACTGTCGGAATCTTTGCCAAGCAATTGTTCGGCAAGCTCGACGAGGTCGTGGTCGTCGATGACCACATCACCGGCGTGCTGACCGAGCACCAGGCCGGCCGTTGCCTGGACATGCCGCCCTCCGGCATCAAGATGCGGGGGCGCAAGTCGACGCCGGGGCGCTACTTCCAGGTGGCCAATCCCGGCACGGGCTGGGGCGGGACGGACATTGCCGACCCGCTGTCCATCATCGAAAGCTGGGATGCCGCCGTGGCCCGGCCTGGCCTGCGCCTGCTGATGACCTCCACCACCGGCGAGCATGCGAGCTGGTATGTGCTCGATGAAGCGCTCAATCCGGTCGAGCGGGAGATGCCGCCGGAAGTGCGTCGCATCGTCGAACGTATCGGCGAGAACTGCGAGCCCTCCCTCTCGACCGTGCTCTTCCTTGGCGGCGCGGGCGGCAGCCTGCGCGCCGGCGTCACGGAAAACCCGGTGCTGCTGACGCGAGCCATCAAGGACGCGCTGGTGAATGTCACTTGCGGCGGCGCGCCGGCCTACGTCTGGCCGGGCGGCGGGATCACGGTGATGGCCGACGTCATGCGCATGCCGGACAACAGTTTTGGCACCGTGCCCACGCCGGCCATCGTCGCGCCGATTGAATTCAGCATGAAACTGGATGACTACCGCGCGCTGGGCGGCCACATGGACCACGTGCGCACGCTGGAGGAGGCGCTGCACCGGGGAGCCTGGCACAACGAAGGCGCGCCCACGGCCCTGGCATGGGCCGCATTGCCGGCAGCCAACCCCTGGCCGCTGGCCCGTCCGCCGCTGCTGGGCTAAGGCCTTCCGCCATGAACGCCCAACGCACGCAATTGCCCGACGGCCGCTGGCATTTCCAGCATGGGCCGATGGACATCGTCATCGGCGCCCATGGCATCCCGGCGGCGGTGGAGGCGGCGCATGACCAGGCCTGGCAGCGCTTCAGCGGCATTCTCGGGGAACTGGTGCAAGAGCTGGCCGTCCTGCGGCAACCCGTGCAAGGGCCGTGTCCGCTGCGCGGTCCGGTGGCGCGGCGCATGTGGCATGCATGCCGGCCCTACAGGAGCGGCTTTATCACCCCCATGGCCGCGGTGGCCGGCGCGGTGGCGCAAGAACTGGTCGCCTGCTACGCGGCAAGCGGCGTCACGCGGGCCTGGGTCAACAACGGCGGCGACATCGCGCTGCATCTCGCGCCTTCGCAGTCGGTGCGGATCGGCCTCTATGCGGACCTCGCCAGCCTCGGCGTGGATGAAATTCTGCATGGCGTGCAAACCGACGGGCAGTTCGAGGTCGACAGCGCGCTGCCCGTGCGCGGTGTGGCCACCAGCGGGTGGCGCGGCCGCAGTTTTTCATTGGGCATCGCCGACAGCGTGACCGTGCTGGCGCGCACGGCCGCTGAAGCCGACGCGGCCGCGACCGTGATTGCGAACGCGGTGGACCTTGCCGATGCGCGCATCCTGCGCAGGCCGGCCTGCGAGCTCAAAGACGACAGCGACCTCGGCGCCATTCCCGTCACCGTCGACGTGCCGCCGCTGGAGCCGGAGCTGGTAAGCCGCGCGCTGCATGCGGGCCTCAAGCGCGCCCAGACCTTGCGCGCGGCGGGCCTGATCTGGTCGGCGGTGCTGGTGTGCCAGAAGCAGTTCATGAGCACCGCCGACGGTGGCTCGGTGCAAAGGCTCGAAAACCATCCCGCCGGCCGGCAAGTTGGTTCGGTATTTGCTTAATGAAATGAATGGACCTTCAACCATGATCGAAATCAGGCGCATCTTTACGCACGTGGAGCAGATACGGCACGAATTCGGCCCCGAGGCGGCCACGCCGCTGCTGCGCGGCACGATTGCCGCGGTGCTGGCCAACCCCTTCGCCGGGCGTTATGAGGCCGACATCCTGCCGATGATGGATGCGCTCCAGCCCGTCGGCATCGACATGGCCCAGCGCCTGCGCGCCGCGATGGACGTTCCGGCGGACCGCATCGAGAGCTATGGCAAGGGCGCCATCGTCGGTGCGGGCGGGGAACTCGAGCACGGCGCGCTCTGGCATGTGCCGGGCGGTTATGCCATGCGGGAATTGCTGGGCTGGAAGGGCGACCGCAACGCCTATGCCAAAGGCCAGGCCGAAGAGAAAACCGGGCAACCCGGCAACGCGCTGTCCATCGTGCCCTCCACCAAAAAAGTGGGCGGCCCGGGCACGGCGCTCGATGTGCCGATGACGCACGTCAACGCCAGCTATGTGCGCAGCCATTTCGACGCGATCGAAGTACGCGTGCCGGGCGCACCGCTGCCCGACGAAATCGTCTTCATCCTTGCGATGGGCACGGGCCCGCGCATCCATGCGCGCGTCGGCGGCCTGGCCGCGAGCGCGATCGCCAAATGGGACGGCTTGCGCTGAGCAAGGCGTGGCCAGCACCTACACACATTGAGACAAGGAAACACCATGGCAGCGAAGATCAGGAAAATCATTGTGCAGGTCGATGAGACGCTCATCGAAATGGGGAAAACCGTCAACCCACCGACGCGCAGGGCGCTGGCGATGGCCGTGATTGAAAACCCCTTTGCCGGGACCTACGTGGAAAAGCTTGACGAGCTGATCGCCATCGGCGAAGAACTCGGCGGCTTGCTCGGACAGAAGTGCGTGCAGGCCCTGGGCATCGCGCCGGGCCAGGCGCAAAGCTACGGCAAGGCCGCGATTGTGGGCGAGGCCGGTGAGCTCGAGCATGCCGCGGCCATCCTGCACCCCAAGCTCGGCGCGCCCTTGCGGCTTGCGGTGGAAAAAGGCGCGGCCCTGGTGCCGTCGAGCAAAAAGCGCGGCGGCCTGGGCACCGCGATTGATGTACCGCTGGGGCACAAGGATGCGGCCTTCGTGCGCAGCCACTTTGATGCCATGGAAGCACGCGTGGCCGATGCGCCGCGCGCCAATGAAATTGTGGTTGCTGTCGTCGTCACAGACAGTGGCCGGCCACTACCGCGCGTGGGCGGATTGCAGGTCCACGAAATCAAGGGCGAGGACGGGCTGCGCTGATGCGGGCCTCTGTCAACCTTCCATCCGATCCACGACAAACAGGAGTATTTATGAAGATGCACCACAAGATGCTGAGCGCCGTGACCTTGCTGGGTCTGATGGCTTCGATGATGGCGGCGCATGCGCAAGGCGTCATCAAGATCGGCGAGATCAACAGCTACAAGGCCCAGCCGGCTTTCCTGGAGCCCTACAAGAAGGGCATGGAGCTGGCCGTCGAGGAACTGAACGCCGCGGGCGGCATCAATGGGAAGAAGGTGCAACTGATCATCCGCGACGACAACGCCAACCCCGGTGACGCAGTGCGCGCGGCCGAGGAACTGGTCTCGCGCGAGAAGGTCGACGTGCTGACCGGCTCCTTTCTCTCCAACATCGGCCTGGCGCTGACCGACTTCGCCAAGCAGAAGAAGTTCTTCTTCCTGGCGGCCGAGCCGCTGACGGACAAGATCGTCTGGCAAAACGGCAACCGCTATACCTTCCGCCTGCGCACCTCGACCTATATGCAGGTCGCGATGCTGGTGCCGGAAGCCGCCGCGATGAAGAAAAAGCGCTGGGCGGTGGTGTATCCCAACTACGAGTACGGGCAGTCGGCGGCGGCAACCTTCAAGACACTTTTGAAGGCAGCTCAACCGGACGTCGAATTTGTGGCCGAACAGGCCCCGCCCCTGGGAAAGGTTGATTCCGGCAGCGTGGTGCAGGCCATGGCCGACGCCAAGCCGGACGCCATCTTCAACGTGCTGTTCGGGGCCGACCTTTCGAAGTTCGTGCGCGAGGGCAATACCCGGGGCCTGTTCCAGGGCCGCGAAGTCGTGAGCCTGCTGACCGGCGAGCCCGAGTACCTGGACCCCCTCAAGGAAGAAACGCCCAACGGCTGGGTGGTGACCGGCTATCCGTGGTACGGCATCCAGACGCCTGAGCACAAGGCCTTCTTCCTGGCCTATCACGGCAAGTACAAGGACTATCCGCGCCTGGGCTCGGTCGTCGGCTACACCGCCATCAAATCGCTGGCCGAGGGCATGAAGAAAGCCAAGTCCACCGATACCGAGAAGTTGATCACGGCTTTCCGGGGCCTGAATGTGACGACGCCTTTCGGCCCCGCGGTCTTCCGCCCGGAAGACCACCAGTCCACCATGGGCGCTTATGTGGGCCGCACCAAGAATGAAGGCGGCAAAGGTGTGATGGTGGACTACCGCTACATCGACGGCGCCAAAGTGCAACCCAGCGCCGCCGAAGTCAAGAAGATGCGCGCCGCCGATTAAAAGCACGGGCGCGCCGGCCTGCCGGATGCACAGGGGCCGCCGCCGCGATGCGGCGGGTGCGCCCTGGTGCCCGCAGGCTGTCAGTTTCCCGCAATAAAGGTCTATTCATGAGCTTTTCAGGCTTTATCGTGCAGTTGCTCAACGGCCTGGCCGGGGCGTCCTCGCTGTTCCTGGTGGCGGCGGGGCTGTCGCTGATCTTCGGCGTCACGCGCATCGTCAACTTCGCGCACGGCTCCTTCTTCATGGTCGGCATTTATGTCGCCTATTCGCTGGTGCGCGCGCTGGGCAGCACCCTGGGCTTCTGGCCGGCCCTCCTGATCGCGGCGCTGGCCGTCGGCGTGCTGGGCGCGCTGGTGGAAATCCTGTTGCTGCGCCGCATCTACCGCGCGCCGGAACTGTTTCAGCTGTTGGCCACTTTTGCCCTGGGCCTGGTGATCAAGGACGGCGTGCTCTGGTTCTGGGGCGCGGAAGAGCTGCTGGGCCYGCGCGCGCCCGGCCTGACCGGTTCGGTCTCCATCCTCGGGCGGCAATTTCCTTCTTACGATCTTTTCCTGATCGTGGCCGGCCCTGTTGTGCTGGGACTGCTCTGGCTGCTGCTCACCAAGACGCGCTGGGGCACGCTGGTAAGGGCCGCCACCCAGGACCGCGAGATGGTGAGCGCGCTCGGCGTCAACCAGGCCTGGCTGTTCACCGCCGTGTTCGCGCTGGGCGCCTTGCTGGCCGGCCTGGGCGGCGCGCTGCAGCTGCCGCGCGAGCCCGCCAACCTCGAGATGGACCTCAACATCATCGGCGCCGCCTTCGTGGTGGTCGTGGTGGGCGGCATGGGCTCGATCCCGGGCGCCTATGTGGCGGCGCTGCTGATCGCCGAACTCAAGGCGATCTGCATCTGGCTGGGCCTGGTGGAGATTGCCGGCATCAGCATTTCCTTTTCAAAATTGACATTGGTGGTGGAGTTCCTGGTCATGGCCGTGGTGCTGGTGGCCCGGCCCTGGGGTTTGTTCGGCCGGCCGCAGGCCCCCAGCCGCCACGCGGGAACGGCCGAGCAACCCCTGCGCCCGCCGCAGCGGCTCTACAAGTTCGGGGGCGCGGCCTTGTTGCTGGTGCTGGTCTTGACGCCCGCGCTGTCGGCGCAATCGCCCTACGTCACCGTGCTGCTGATCGATTTGCTGGTGGCAGTGCTGTTCGCGGCCAGCCTGCACTTCATCATGGGGCCCGCCGGCATGCATTCCTTCGGACATGCGGCTTACTTCGGCCTGGGGGCCTATGGCGCCGCGTTGCTGGTGCGAAGCTTGAACTTGCCCATGGAAGTGGCGCTGGTGGTCGCGCCCCTGGTGGCGGCGCTGGGCGCTTTTGTCTACGGCTGGTTCTGCGTGCGCCTGTCCGGTGTCTACCTGGCCATGCTGACGCTGGCCTTTGCGCAGATCACCTGGGCCATCTGCTACCAGTGGGATGCTTTCACCGGCGGCAGCAACGGCTTGACCGGCGTGTGGCCCGCACAGTGGCTGGCCGACAAACGGGTGTATTACTACCTGACCCTCGTCCTGGTCGTGGGGGCGGTGCTTTTTATGCACCGGATGCTTTATTCGCCCTTTGGCTACGGCATGCGTGCGGCGCGCGACTCGGTGCTGCGCTCGGACGCCATCGGCATGAATGTCAAGCGCATGCAATGGGTGGCGTTCGTGATCGCGGGGGCTTTTGCCGGCCTGGCCGGCGCGCTTTACGCCTTCTCCAAGGGCAGCATCTCGCCGGAGAGCCTGCATGTGAGCAAATCCATCGACGGGCTGGTGATGGTGCTGCTGGGCGGCATCCAGACATTGGTCGGGCCGGTGGTCGGCGCCGTCACCTTCACCTGGCTGCACGACACCGTGGCGCGCAATACCGACTACTGGCGCGCGATGCTGGGCGCCATCATCCTGATCCTGGTGTTGCTGTTCCCGCAGGGGATTGCGGGGTTTGTCAAACAGCTGCTGGCCAACCGGCGCGGCGCGGCGGAGGAAAAGTCATGAGCTTGCTCAAGGTCACGGGCCTGGGGAAATCGTTCGGCGGCGTCCGGGCGGTGGACGGCATCAACTTCGAACTCGCCGCCGGCGAATTGCTGGCCCTGATAGGCCCCAACGGCGCGGGCAAGTCGACCACCTTCAACATGGTGAACGGCCAGCTGCGCGCGGACAGCGGCTCCATCCAGCTGGATTCCCAGGAGCTCGTGGGCCTGGCGCCGCGCGACATCTGGCGGCGCGGCGTCAGCCGGACCTTCCAGATCGCCGAGACGTTTTCCTCGCTCACGGTGGTGGAGAACGTGCAGATGACGCTGCTGTCGGCGGACCACAAATTGTTTTCCATGTGGCGCCGCGCCGCGGACCACAAGCGCGACGAAGCGCTCGCACTGCTTGAACAGGTCAATATGAAGGCCCAGGCCGACCGGCCCTGCAGCGTGCTGGCATATGGCGACGTCAAACGCGTGGAGCTGGCGATGGCCATGGCCAACAACCCCAAGCTGCTGCTGATGGATGAGCCCACCGCGGGCATGGCGCCCCGGGAGCGCAATGACCTGATGGCCCTGACCAAGCAATTGGTCATAGACCGGGGCATGGCGGTGCTCTTCACCGAGCACAGCATGGACGTGGTCTTCGCCTATGCCGACCGCATGATCGTGCTGGCACGCGGACGGCTGATCGCGGAAGGCAAGCCTCTGGAGATTCGCGACCACCCCAAGGTCCAGGAAGTCTATTTCGGCAGCGGCAAGACCTTCGAGAAAAAAGCCCTTGTAAAGGAAGCCGCCTGATGGCCACCGCGAAAGATGTTTTGTTGCAGGCCACGGGCCTGTCGGCCTGGTATGGCGCCGCCCAGATCCTGTTTGACGTCGGCCTTGACGTTCGGCGCGGCGAAGTCGTTGCCTTGATGGGGCGCAACGGCGCCGGGAAATCGACGACGCTGAAGGCCTTGATCGGCATGCTCGACAAGCGGCGCGGCAGCGTGTCCTTTCTGGGCCAGGACATCTCAAAGAGTGAGCCGCACCACGCGGCTCGCATGGGACTGGGCTTTGTGCCGGAAGACAGGCGCATCTTCACCGACCTGACGGTGACGGAGAACCTCGAGGTCGGGCGCCAGGCCGCGCGGCGCTGGCCCGACGGCGGCGAAGCGCCCCTCTGGACGCCGGAGCGCCTCTTCAAGTTGTTTCCCAACCTCGGCGAGATGCCGGGCCGCGCCGGCGGCCGCATGAGCGGCGGCGAGCAGCAGATGCTGACCGTGGCGCGAACCTTGATGGGCAATCCTTACCTGGTGCTGCTCGATGAGCCTTCCGAAGGGGTTGCGCCCGTCATCGTCGAGCAGATGGCCCACATGATTCTTGAACTGAAAGCCCAAGGGGTCAGCATCCTTTTGTCGGAGCAGAACATGCATTTTGCCGAACTGGTGTCCGACCGGGCCTATGTGCTTGAGAAGGGGCAGATTCGCTACGAAGGCTCCATGGCCGACCTGGCGGCCAACGATGAAGTGCGCCGTGCCTACCTGAGTGTCTGAGCGGCGCGCGGGTCCCGATCCCATGAATACGTGACAGCTGTTTGTCTTTTTTGACCTCCGGGAATCTTATGAAGCTGATCCTGAATGCACGCCGGCTGGCATCCGCCATGCTGGCCCTGGCCCTTGCCGCCGCAGGGCCCGCCCGCGCGGAGACCGGTGTGACCGACACGGTGGTCTCCATCGGCCAGTCCGCGGTATTCAGCGGGCCCGTCGCGGCGACCGGGAACAACTACCGGCGTGGCATCGAGCTGTACTTCGAGCAGATCAACAAGGCCGGAGGCCTGTTCGGGCGCAAGCTGCAACTGACGGCGCTTGATGATGGCTACGATCCCAAGCGAACGGCCGAGAACACCAGGACGCTCATCGAGCAGAACAAAGTGTTTGCGCTCATCGGTTATGTGGCCACGGCCAACCTGATCGCGGCCATGCCGATGGCCGAAGAAGCCAAGGTCCCGCTGTTCGCCCCGCTGGTCGGGACCACTTCCATACGGCTGAAGCACAACCGCTACCTGTTCCATGTCCGGGCCAGCTACAAGGCCGAACTGGCCCGCATCACCCAGCAACTGGCGGTGGTGGGCAACGACAAGGTGGCGGTGGTTTACCAGGACAGCGTTTTCGGCAAGTCAAACCTGGACACCTTGCTGGAACTCATCAAGGCCGAAAAGCTTCAGCTGGTGAAGACCCTGCCCATGGCGATCACGGCACAGAGCGCCACGGACATCGCTGCGCAGCTCAAGCAGGCCTCGCCGAACGTCATCATCATGATCATGGCCGGCACCATGTCCGAAGTGCTGATTCGCGACGTGCGCGGTGCCGGTCTGGGGACGCCGCTGTACACCATCTCGGTCGGCCTCGCCGATGCCAAAGCCTCGGCCACGCGCCTTAACGGCGCCTTGCGCGGCGTCGTCACCGCCAGCATCGTCCCTTCGCCCACGCTGGAGCGCTATGGCATCGTCAAGGAATATCGCAAGGCGGTGGGCGCGTCGGCCGGGGAGGGTGACAATTACACCGTGCTGGAAGGCTATATTGCGGCCAAGGTGTTCACCGAAGGACTGCGCCGCGCCGGGCGCAACCTGACGCGCGAGAATTTCATCGCCGCCCTGGAAGGCGCGGGCACCCTGGATATGGGCGACTTTCGTGTGGAATACGGCCCCGGCAATCACAATGGGTCCAGCTTTGTGGAGCTTGAGATGTACACCGCAGCCGGCAACCTGATTCGATGACATTGAACGCCGTCACACTTTGCGTCAACCGGGTGCGGCACTCGCTGCCGGTTCCGGCCGATACCTGCCTGCTGACGGTGCTGCGCAACGACCTCGAATTGAACAGCCCGAAATACGGCTGCGGCCTGGGGGAGTGCGGCGCCTGCACCGTGCTGGTCGACGGCGTGGCGGCACGCGCCTGCGTGATCCCGGTGGGCGGTGTGGCCGGCCGCGACATCACCACGCTGGAAGGCCTGGGTACGCCGGCGGCCCTGCATCCGGTGCAGCAGGCTTTCATCGAGGCGCAGGCCGCCCAATGCGGCTACTGCCTGAGCGGCATGATCATGATGACGGTGGCGCTGCTGGCGCGCAATCCCTCGCCCAGCGAGGATGAGATACGCCGCGAACTGTCCGGCAACCTCTGCCGCTGCGGCACCCACCTGGAGATCGTGCAGGCCGTGCTGCGCGCGGCCGAACTGACGCGGCAGGGCCTTGCCCCGGGGAGCGCGGCATGACGCGCCGCGCCGACACGCCGCGCACGCGCGCGGATTTCCACGCAGCCGCCGGCGTGCTGCTGGTGACGCGCGAGCCGCCCCCGCCGCCGCCGCAGGCCAATGGCCAGCCGGCGTTGGTCAGCGGAAATCCACAGGAGGGTGTTGAAATCCTGGTCGCCGTCTGGGACGACGGCAGCGTGACGGCGCTCAACGGCCATGTGGACCTCGGCACCGGCATACGCACGGCGCTGGCCCAGATCGTGGCGGAGGAACTGGACGTTGCGCTGGAGCAGGTCAACATGGTGCTGGGCGACACCACGCGCGCGCCCAACCAGGGCGCGACCATCGCCAGCGCTTCCATCCAGATACACGCCGTTCCCCTGCGCACCGCAGCGGCGCAGGCGCGGGCCTGGCTGCTGGCACGCGCCGCCGCCGTGCTGCAGGTGGATGCGTCGCTGCTGTCCGTGCGGGACGGCCATGTGTCCGTGGCCGGCCAGGAAAGCCGCTCGGTGGCCTATGGCGCCTTGCTGGCCCTGCAGCACACACAACTGCTGCTGGCGCTGGACACCCCCGTCAAGGCGGCGGTGGATTACCGCATCGTGGGCACCAGCACGCCGCGCGTGGACATTCCGGCCAAGGCCACCGGCGCATTGACCTTTGTGCACGACATGCGCGTGCCGGGCATGCTGCACGGCCGCGTGGTGCGCCCGCCCTATGCCGGGGCCGACCATGGCGATTTCATCGGCAACACGCTGGAGTCGGTGGACGAATCTTCGATCTCCCACATCCCGGGCATACGCGGTGTGGTGGTGATACGCGACTTTGTCGGTGTGGTCGCGGAGCGCGAAGAGCAGGCCGAACAGGCGCTGCGCGAGCTGCGTGTTCAATGGAAATCCTGGCCGGGGCTTCCGAATCTGGGCGACCTCGAGCAGGCGATCCGCAACAACCCGTCCACCCAACGCAAACTCGTCGACGAGGGCGACGTGGACGCCGCGATGGCGGGCGCCGCGCAATCGCTGGCGCGCAACTATGTCTGGCCCTACCAGATGCACGGTTCCATAGGCCCCTCCTGCGCGGTGGCCGACTGGCAGCCGGAGCGATTGACCGTCTGGGCCGGCACCCAGAACCCCCATGTGCTGCGCGCCGACCTCTCGCGCCTGACCGGCCTGGCCGATGTCGACATCGCCGTCATTCGCATGGAGGCCGCCGGCTGCTACGGCCGCAACTGCGCCGATGACGTCGCGGCGGACGCGGCGCTGCTGTCGCGTGCCGCCGGCGCCCCGGTGCGCGTGCAGCTGACTCGCGAGCAGGAGCATGCCTGGGAGCCCAAGGGTGCCGCGCAACTGATGCAGGTCAATGGCGGGCTCAATGAAGATGGCTCGGTCGCGGCCTACGATTTCCAGACCTCCTACCCGTCCAACGGCGCGCCCACGCTGGCGCTGTTGCTCACGCGCACCGTGGAGCCGGTCGCGCAGGCTTTCGAGATGGGCGACCGCACCGCGCGCCCGCCTTACGACTATGAGAACCTGCGTGTCGCCGTCAACGATATGCCGCCCATGCTGCGCGCCTCCTGGCTGCGCGGTGTGTCGGCGCTGCCCAACTCCTTCGCGCACGAATCCTATATCGACGAGCTCGCCACCGCCGCGGGCGTGGACCCGGTCGAATTCCGCCTGCGCTACCTCAAGGAGCCGCGCGCCGCCGAACTCGTGCGGACCACGGCGGAACGCGCCGGCTGGCTCGCGCATACCCAGCCGCGGCAGCAGGCCGTGTCGGGCGAAGCAACGGACATCCTGCACGGGCAAGGCTTTGCCTATGCCCGCTACATGCACAGCAAGTGGCCGGGCTTCGGCGCCGCCTGGGCCGCCTGGGTGGCCGATGTCGAGGTCAACCGCAAGACCGGCGAGGTGCATGTGCGGCGTGTGGTGGTGGGGCATGACGCCGGCACGCTGATCAATCCCGCCGGCGTGCAGCACCAGATCCACGGCAACGTGGTGCAGGCCACCAGCCGCGCCCTGACCGAGCAGGTGACGGTGGAGCCCAACAAAAACACCGTGGTCGGCCTGGAGTGGGGCAGCTATCCCATCCTGAATTTTCGCGACGTGCCGGTGATCGAGGTCGTCACCATGGCACGCCCCGGCGAGCCGCCGCTGGGCGCGGGCGAGTCGTCCTCGATACCGGGTACGGCGGCCATTGCCAATGCGATTTTTGACGCCACCGGCGTGCGCTTTCGCCAGCCGCCGTTCACGCCAGAAGTGGTGCGCACCGCGCTCAACCCCTTGCCGGATGGCGAGCCGGCTGCCTTGCCGCTTCCCGCGCGCCGGGCCCAGCGCATGCCCGAGGGAGCGGCCTGGCCCAAGGGACTGGGCGCATGGTCACGCGCCGGCGCCTTGCTGGCGGGGGTGGTTGGTGTCGCATGGGCCTTGCTGGGCGGGCGCGGGGCGATTGCGCCTATGACGCCGGTGGCGCCATCCGGCGCGTCCATTTACACCGCCGCGACGCTGGAGCGCGGCCGGCAGCTTGCGGCCGCCGGCGACTGCGTGGTCTGCCACACCGCGCCGGGCGGCATCCCCAATGCCGGCGGCCGGGCAATGGAGACGCCGTTCGGGAAGATCATCACGACCAATCTCACGCCCGACCCGGAGACCGGCATAGGGCTGTGGTCTTTCAGCGCTTTCCAGCGGGCGATGCGCGAAGGTATTTCGCGCGACGGCCGCTATCTGTACCCCGCGTTTCCCTACACCGCCTTTGCCAAAGCCAGCGACGAGGACTTGACCGCGCTGTATGCTTACCTCATGGCGCAGCCCGCCGTGCGCTCGGCGCCGCCCGCCACCCGGCTGGACTTTCCCTTCAGCGTGCGCCCCCTGATGGCCGGCTGGAACGCGATGTTCCACGATCCCGCGCCCTACCGAACCGACCCGGCGCAAACCGCCGAATGGAATCGCGGCGCCTACCTGGTCAATGGCCTGGGGCATTGCGGCGCCTGCCATACGCCGCGCAATGCCCTCGGCGCTGAGCGCGGCGGCAAGGCTTTCCTGGGCGGCGCCACTGTCGACGGCTGGGAGGCGCCCGCGCTTACGGCGCTGTCGCGCGCGCCCGTGCCCTGGACATCTTCAGAACTCTACGCTTACCTGCGCAAGGGGTATGCGCCGCGGCACGGCATCGCCGCCGGTCCTATGGGGCCCGTCGTGAAGGAGTTGTCGGCATTGCCCGATGAAGACATCCGCGCCATGGCCGCCTACCTGGCGTCTTTTAACGAACCCGTTCCAGAGGCCGAAAGCGCCGAACGCGCCAGGCAGGTGGTGCTGTCCGCGCAGCAATCCGCCACCGGCCTGCTGGGCCCAGGCCAGCGCCTGTTCAACGGCGCCTGCGCCTCCTGCCATCACGACGGTGACGGTCCTCGCCTGCTCGGCGTGAATGTACCGCTGGCGCTCAACAGCAATTTGCACAGCGCGCAAGCCGACAACCTAGTCCGCACGATTCTGGAAGGCATACGCACGCCCGCCGGCACGGACATCGGCTTCATGCCGGCCTTCCGCCACAGCCTGGACGATGCCCAGGTCGCGGCGCTGGCAAGCTATATGCGTAGCCGCTATGCGCCGGCCGAACCCGCCTGGCGCGACCTGCCCGCCACGGTGTCGCGCCTTCGCGCCGCGCCGGGCGAGCACTAGGGCGTGTTGGCCCATTGGGTCCTGTCCATCCTTAATCTCCTCTTTCGGGCGGATGCGGGGCTCGCGACAGCACTCCTTATGAACTTCGCGAGATCGGATCCCTTCCATCCATTCACTTTTCCTGGAGATTGCGCATCATGACCGCTTCCCCCTTTTCTTCCGTTTCCCGTCCTCCTCCATTGAGCGGCATCCGTGTGCTGGATTTGTCGCGCGTACTGGCTGGCCCCTGGGCGGGACAACTTCTGGCTGATTTGGGTGCGGATGTCGTGAAAATTGAAAAACCGCAGGGGGGTGACGATACGCGCGCCTGGGGGCCACCCTACCTCAAGGACAGCTCGGGCCGGGATACCAGCGAGGCGGCCTACTTTTTGTGCGCCAACCGCAACAAGCGCTCTGTCGCCATCGACATTGCTACGCCAGAGGGGCAAGCGCAAGTGCGGGCCTTGGCCGGTCAAGCCGACGTAGTGCTGGAAAACTTCAAGGTGGGAGGGCTCAAGCGCTACGGGCTGGATTACGCCAGCCTGAAGGAGGATTACCCGCGCCTCGTGTATTGCTCCATCACCGGCTTCGGGCAGACCGGGCCCTATGCGGCGCGCGCAGGCTACGACTTCCTGATCCAGGGCATGGGCGGCTTGATGAGCGTGACCGGCGGCACAGATGGCGAGCCGGGCGCCGGCCCGCAGAAGGTCGGTGTGGCGCTGACGGACATCATGACCGGCCTGTACGCGACGGTGGCGGTGCAGGCCGCCCTGGCGGAACGCGAGCGCTCCGGCCTGGGCCAGCACATCGACCTGGCCCTGCTGGACGTGCAGATCGCCTGCCTGGCGAACCAGGCCTCCAACTACCTGGCCGGCGGGCAGCTGCCGCGCCGCATGGGCAATGCACATCCCAACATCGTGCCCTACCAGGACTTTCCAACCGCGGACGGCGACATCATCCTGGCAGTCGGAAACGACGATCAGTTCGCCCGCTTCTGTGCCGTTGCGGGAAATGCCGAGTGGGCGCGGGATCCGCGCTTCTCGACCAACGAGCAACGCGTGGCACACCGAGCCGTGCTGCTACCCTTGCTCAGGCAAGCCACGGTGGCGCGCAGTTCGGCGGACTGGATCGGGGCGCTGGAGGCCGCCGGCGTACCCTGCGGCCCCATCAACCGCATCGATGAGGTTTTTGCCGATCCACATGTAGTGGCCCGCGGTCTGCGCATGACGCTTCCCCACCCCCAGGCGGGCGAGGTTCCGCTGGTTTCCAACCCCATCCGCTTTTCCGGCTCGCCCGTCAGCTACCGCACTCCCCCGCCGCTTCTGGGTCAGCATACCGCCGAAGTCCTGGCGCAATGGCTGTCCGGTGAAACCGCGATTTCTATCGGCTTGCGCAACCAAGGAGGGGGCTAAGCTCGCGCAGGTAAGCCGCATGTGAAGCACGCCGGCAAACTTCCTTGGCCCGAATGGCAGTGAGCGCAGTGTTCAGTTCTCGGGGCGTACCAACGAATAAATGTTTTCGGCAAACGTCCCCCAGAAGAGGATGACGTCTTCGCTGTGACTTTTCTGCGCGCGAAGCGGGATATCTCGCATTTGAGTGCAGTGGCGATACTCACATTAGGTGGGCATCACCGGGCACCGTACGCAAGAAGGGAAAGCAGCCAACCTGCAAGTGAAAGCAGTAAGCGGAGCCAGTTGAGTGAGCGCCATTTTGCTGCGGTGAGCAGTGCTGTCACGGTTGGCGGCGCATCGCCGCGCATGAGGCCTATTGCTTTGGGAATGAAGAAGGCGAAGGTGAATATTCGCTCGACCAGCGTCACCGCACATGCAGCGAGCCAAAGGGTGCGGGCCGGCCCCGTACTCGCGAACGCAAAATAGCAATTGAGGAGCGTCAAAAGGCTCAGGGGTCCAGTGCTGACAAAGCCCCAGAAACGACGCCCGGAATCGTCGGCTCGCATCGCCTCAGGATCAAGATAGCGCGCGCCGTCGGGAGAAATTCCCATCCAACGCGGAACAACAACTCGCTGCTCGTAAACGCCGGCCCCAAAGGCAATGCCGTGAAAAATGACGAACATCAACAGCGCAAACGATGGAAAGTCAAAGAACATGTAATGCATCGGGGAGGATGGTAACGGTTCGTGGTGCCATAGCATCTTTCAGTGGGCCTGACGCAATTTATACCGCAAGGTCCGCGGCACACTGGTTCGGACCTCAATGCAATCCGACAGATTCAAGCACGATCCGAATGCGTATCGAAGATCAGCGATCTGAGCCACTGATTGGCCGGGTCTTTGTGGTACTTGGCGTGCCAGAAAAGATTGATGGCGATTTGTGGCAACTTCACGGGATGGCTGACGTATCTGAGATTGAACGGCGTCGCCATTTTTTCCGCCAGGCGCTCGGGCACTGTGGCCGCCATGTCGGTGGATTGAAGAATATGGCCAATCGCGACGAAATGGGGAACCGTGAGGCGTATGCGTCTCTTTTGTGAACCGCTGTCCAGAATTTCGTCGACTTTTCCGTGCCCGGTTCCTGCGGACGCAATCACGAGGTGATCGCTGGCAAAAAAATCAGCGGAGGAAATCTTTCGCTTGTCCAGTGCATGGTTTTTGCGAAACACGCAAACGTATTGTTGAGAGAACAGGCGCTGCTGGAAGAATCCGGCCTTCAATTGGGGTAACAGCCCGATCGCCAGGTCGACGTGGCCTGCCTCCATGGCATCTTTCAGGTTGACGGCGGTGTTGCGCACCGTGCTGATGGAAACCCCCGGCGCCACCTTCTGGATCTTTTCCATCAAGAGAGGCAGGAAGTAGATTTCGCCGATGTCGGTCATCCCGACGGTGAAGCTCCGTTTGCTGTTGGCGGGATCGAATGAATTCTTGACGTTGATCGCGCCGTGGATCATGCCYAGCGCATAACCKATCGAYTCGGCCAGCTGRTCSGCAAAKGGCGTGGGCTGCATGCCGCTCGACGTSCGCAGRAAMARYTCGTCACCAAACAGCTTGCGCAGGCGCGCCAAGGCATTGCTGACGGCGGGTTGTCCCAGGCCCAGATTCTCCGCCACCTTGGAGACCTTTCTTTCGGTCAGCAGCTGGTTGAAGATCACCAGCAGGTTCAGGTCAATGTCCTTGAGTTCCATCTGCGGCCCCTAGTGGTAGTGGTGGTTGTTATTGATTTAAATGATATAGAACATTGACGACATTGTATTGACTGATTTTGGTGGGTCTCGGATCATGCCCTCATTGCCGCTGATGTTTGCCGGAACGCATGCGGCAAGGCGACTTCCCCACGAGACACACCAGATCAAGCACGATGGAAATTTTTGTCCGCCCTCTCCAGCGCACGCTGAGCGTTACCGCAGGGGTGAACTTGCTGGACGCCCTGCGCGCCAACGACGTGCCGGTGTCCTACAGCTGCCTGGCGGGGCGTTGCGGCACCTGCCGCTGCAAGCTCGTCGAAGGGCAGGTGCTCGACTCGGGCGGAGAAGCCCAGCGGCCCGTGGCAGCCGGCGACCAGTACGTATTGGCCTGCCAGACCTTTCTGACGGAATCCTGCATTGTTGAGATTCCCGAGCCCGACGAGGTCGTTGTCCATACGGCAAAAATCATCAAGGCCACCGTCGTTGCGGTAGAGGACCAGACCCACGACATCAAACGCCTGCGGCTGAAGCCGGCCAAGCCCATCGAGTTTTCACCGGGACAGTACGCCCAGCTCCAGTTCACGCCCGAGCACATCCGGCCCTATTCAATGGCGGGCCTCTGCGCCGACGGCGAGCTGGAGTTCCATGTGCGCCTGGTCGCCGAGGGCCGCGTCACCGGCTACATCGCCAATGCGCTGAAGGTCGGCGACGCGGTGCGCGTCAGCGGCCCGATGGGTTCAGCCTACCTGCGCCGCAAGCATGAGGGGCCGATGCTCTGCGTGGCCGGCGGTACCGGCCTGGCGCCGATCCTGTCCATCATCCGCGGCGTCATTGCCGAAGGCATGCGCAACAGCATCCACCTGTATTTCGGCGTTCGCTCCGAACGCGACATCTATGGCGGCGAATGGCTGGCGGAGCTCCAGCGCCGGCATCCGCAACTGAAGGTGCACGTCGTGCTTGCGTCCGGCCAGGCGCCCGGCTGCCGCACCGGCCTGGTCACCGAAGCCATTGCCCAGGATTGGCCGGGCCTCGACGGCTTCCGTGCCTACCTCTGCGGTGCGCCCCCCATGGTTGAGGCCGCCAGCCTGCTGGTGCGCCAGATGGGCGTGCTGCCCGAGCAAATCTATGCCGACGCGTTTTATGCCAGCGGCACTTGACCGATCAGACCGATCAGACCGATCAGAACGATCAACAGGAACCCCCATGAACAGCAGAAATATCGACCTTGAATCCCAGCTGAGCCGCAAGGCCTACTACGACCGCATCGGCGCGGACAACATGACGCCCTTATGGGAAGTGCTGGGCGCGCTGGTGCCGCACTCGCCGAAGTCACCGGCGGTCGCGCACCTGTGGAAGTACACCGACGTGCGCGAACGGGTCATGGAAGCGGGCAGGCTGATCAGCGCGGCCGAGGCTGAACGCCGCGTGCTGATCCTGGAAAACCCCGCACTGCGCGGCCAGTCCTGCATCACACAGTCGCTGTATGCCGGGCTGCAGCTCATCATGCCGGGCGAAGTGGCGCCGGCGCACCGCCACACCCAGTCCGCGCTGCGGCTGGTGCTGGACGGTGAGGGCGCCTACACCGCGGTCGATGGCGAACGCACGACCATGCGCCGCGGCGACTTCATCATCACACCGGCCTGGACCTGGCACGACCACGGCAACCCGGGCGTGCAGCCGGTGGTCTGGCTCGACGGCCTGGACATTCCCATTGTGCGTTTCCTCGATGCCGGATTCGCCGAGAAAAGCGACAGCAACTACCAGGCCGTCGCCCGGCCGGAAGGCGATGCGCTGGCGCGTTACGGCGCCAACATGGTTCCGGTCGATTTTTACCAGCAGCCTGACGAGCCGACCAAGGTGTTTGTCTATCCCTGGGAACGCACGCTGGCATCGTTGAAAGCCATAGCCGCCGGCAGTGAGCCCGATGCGCACTTCGGCCACAAACAGCGTTACGTCAACCCGGCCACCGGCCGCTCGCCGATGCCGACGATGGCGGCGTTCTCGCAACTGGTGCCGGCAGGCTTCGAAACGCGGCCTTACCGTTGCACCGATGGCACGGTGTACGTGTGCCTTAGCGGCGGCGCCGAGGCGACCGTTGAAGGAAAAACCGTTCGCCTCGATGAAAACGACGTGATGGTGGTGCCGTCCTGGCACAGCCACCAGTTCCGCGCCGGTCCCGATACCGTGCTCTTCAGCTATTCAGACCGCCCGGTGCAGCAGGCCCTCGGTTTGTGGCGCGAACACCGCGCCTGAAACTCATCCTCACTTTCAACTTTTCAACAGAACGCCACCCCATGAACTACGCCATCGAACCCGCCACCGTCCCCACGCTCGCCGTGGCCGGCATCGGCGAACGCTTTCCCGTCAACCGGATCTTTTGCGTGGGCCGCAACTACGCCGCGCATGCACGCGAGATGGGCAAGGACCCCGAGCGCGACCCGCCGTTCTTTTTCATGAAGCCGGCCAACGCGGCCGTCGATGCGTCGTCGCCGGTCAGCATTCCTTATCCGCCGAAGACAAAGAACTTTCATCACGAAATTGAACTCGTCGTCGCCATCGGCAAGGGCGGCCGCGACATCGCCGTGGCCGATGCGCTGGACCATGTCTACGGCTACGGCGTGGGCCTGGACATGACACGCCGCGACCTGCAACTCGATGCGCGCGACAAGGGCCGTCCCTGGGAATTTGGCAAGTCTTTCTCGCTGTCGGCACCCGTCGGCGCGCTGTCGCGCGTGGCCGATGGCGGCCACGTCGCGCAAGGCGCCATCAGCGTCACCGTCAACGGGGCAGCCCGCCAATCGTCAGACATCGCCAAGCTGATCTGGTCGGTCCCGGAATGCATCGCCTACCTTTCCGAATATGAAACGCTGGAGCCCGGCGACATCATCATGACCGGCACCCCCGAAGGCGTGAACGCCGTGCTTGCGGGCGACGTGATGCAAGGCGACATCGCGGGCCTGGCCGGCATCACCGTCACGGTGGCGGCCTGAAACGCAGGCGCTGAATAAGCAAAGCAAAAGGAGACAGCGATGACTGCATCGACCGCCCCAACAACGGCCCCATCAACGGCCGCATCCACCGGCACCTTCCCCGTCAAGATCCATTGGGAATCCGAAGGCACCAGCCGGATTCCCTTTATGGCGTACACCGACCCGGACCAGCACAAGAAAGAGCTGGAGCGCTTTTTCTACAACAAACACTGGAACTACGTCGGCCTCGACGCCGAGATCCCCAACGCCGGCGACTTCAAGCGCACGGTGATCGGCGAGCGTTCGGTGATCATGGTGCGCGACACCGACGGCGGCGTCAGCGTTGTCGAAAACGTTTGCGCCCACCGCGGCATGCAGTTCTGCCGCGAACGCCATGGCAACAAAAAAGAGTTTGTGTGCCCCTATCACCAGTGGAGCTACACCTTGAAGGGCGACTTGCAGGGCGTGCCGTTTCGCCGCGGCGTCAAGCAGGACGGCAAGGTCAACGGTGGCATGCCCGCGGACTTCAAGACCGCCGACCACGGCCTCAACAAGCTGAAGGTCGCAACGCGCGGCGGCGTGGTATTTGCCAGCTTCGACCACGGCATCGAGTCTCTCGAGGACTTCCTCGGGCCGGTCATCCTCGGCTACTTCGATCGCCTGTTTGACGGCCGCAAGCTGAAGATCCTGGGCTACAACCGGCAGCGCATCCCGGGCAACTGGAAGCTGATGCAGGAGAACATCAAGGACCCCTACCATCCCGGCCTGCTGCACACCTGGTTTGTCACCTTCGGCCTCTGGCGCGCCGACAACAAGAGCGAGCTGAAGATGGACGCGCGCCACCGCCATGCCGCGATGATCTCCACGCGCGGCCAGTCGGGCAAGGCCGACGAGGTCACCCAGGTGTCCAGCTTCAAAGAGAGCATGAAGCTCAACGATCCGCGCTTTCTGGACATCGTGCCCGAGCCCTGGTGGGGCGGCCCGACCGCGGTGATGATGACGCTGTTCCCCAGCGTCATCCTGCAGCAGCAGGTCAACAGCGTATCCACGCGCCACATCCAGCCCGACGGCCACGGTTCCTTCGATTTCGTCTGGACGCACTTCGGCTTTGAGGACGACACGCAAGAGATGACGCAACGCCGGCTGCGCCAGGCCAACCTGTTCGGCCCGGCCGGCTTTGTGTCGGCCGACGACGGCGAGGTGATTGAGTTCTCACAGCAGGGTTTCGAGCAGAAGCCCTACCACCGTACCCTGGCCGAACTCGGCGGGCGCACGGTCGAGGACACCGACCACATGGTCACCGAGACATTGATACGCGGCATGTACCAATACTGGCGCGAAGTGATGGAGGCCGAAGCATGACCACCGCCGTCGCCGTCAATTTCGAAGACTATCAACAAATCGCGCAGCTGTATGCCGACTACGCCCAGGCGGTCGATTCGGGCGACTGGGATTTGTGGCCCGAGTTCTTCACCGAGGACTGCCTCTACAAGCTGATCCCGCGGGAAAACCATGAACGCGGTTTTCCGCTGGCAACCCTGCTTTTTGAAAGCAAGGGCATGCTGAAAGACCGTGTCTATGGCATCCGCGAGACCTTGTTCCATGACCCCTACTACCAGCGCCACGTCGTCGGCGCGCCGCTGATTCGCGCGGCCGGCGGCGATCGCTTTGAGTCGGAAGCCAACTACGCGGTCTTTCGCACCAAGCTGTCACAAGAGTCGACGGTCTTCAATGTCGGCCGCTATATCGACGTGATCGTGCGCGCGCCCGAAGGCCTCAAGTTCGCTTCGCGGTATTGCGTCTACGACAGCGAAATGATCCCCAATTCCATCATCTACCCCATCTGAATCATGAGCAACTCCAACTGGATTGACGCCACCGAAGAAGACGGTGTGCCCGAAGACGACGTGATCGGCCTGCAGGTCGGCGGCCGCGATGTGGCTTTCTACAAGGTCGAGGGCAGCATTTTCGCCACCGACAACATCTGTACCCACGGCCATGCCCGCCTGTGCGACGGTTTTCTTGACGGCTACGAAATTGAATGTCCGCTGCACCAGGGAAAGTTCGACGTGCGCAATGGCCGCGGCACCTGTGCGCCTATCACGCAGGACGTTCGCAGCTACCCCGTGCGCATCGAGGGCGGCCGTGTCTTTGTGCAGATTTCTGACTGAACCCGCAGCCTTTCACCCCTTTTACTCTTTTCATTACCCCCTACAGAGGAGACAACACACCATGAACACAACATCCAGGACGCCTTCCAGGACGCCTTTTCGCCGCAGCGCACTGATCGCCGCAGCCGGGCTCGCACTGGCCGGCGCCAGCCAGTTCACTGCCGCCGCCACCATCGGCTTCATGGCCCCCTTGTCCGGCCCACAGGCCATCGTCGGCCAGGACCAGGTCGACGGCTTCATGCTGGCGGTCGAGCAATTGGGCGGCAAGCTTGGCGGGCAGGCCGCCACGGTGCTGAAGGAAGACGACCAGCTCAAGCCTGAAATCGGCAGCCAGATCGTGCGCAAGTTCATCGACAAGGACAAGGTCGACGCCATCGTGGGCCTCAGCTTTTCCAATGTGCTGATGGCCAGCCTGCCGCGCATCGCCGAGTCGGGCACCGTGGCCATCGCCACGAATGCCGGCCCGTCGCCGCTGGCCGGCGCGGGTTGCAAGGCCAATGTGTTTTCCGCTGCGTGGCAGAACGACGGCGCCGCCGAAGCCATGGGCAAGCTTGCCCAGGACAAGGGCCTGAAAAAAGTCTACCTGATGGCACCCAACTACCAGGCCGGCAAAGACATGCTGGCCGGTTTCAAGCGCTACTTCAAGGGCCAGGTCGTGGACGAGGTTTACACGCAGGTGAACCAGCCCGACTATTCCGCCGAACTTGCTCAGCTGCAGGCTGCCGCGCCCGATGCGGTGTTTGTGTTCTACCCAGGCGGCATGGGCGTCAACTTCATCAAGCAGATGAGCCAGGCCGGCCTGATGGCCAAAGTGCCGCTGTATTCCGTCTTCACCGTCGATGGCACAACCCTGCCGGGCCTGCGCGACGCGGCCCTTGGCAGCATCAGCGGCGCGATGTGGGACGCGGCGCTGGACACGCCGGAGAACAAGAAGTTCGTGGCCGACTTCGAGCGCAAGTACAAACGTACGCCCAGCGCGTACGCGGCGACGGCCTACGACGCGGCCAATATCCTGAACATCGCCCTGGGCAAGGCCAAGGCCGGTGATTCCAAGGCGCTCGCCGCGGCGGTCAAGGCGGCCGGCAGCGAGTTCAAGTCGGTGCGCGGCCCATTCGCGTTCAACAACAACAACCTGCCGGTGCAGAACTACTATGCGTTCGAAACCGTCAAGAGCGGTGGCAACGTCGTCGGAAGGCTCATCGCAACCCCCTTGCCCAAGCAGAGCGATGCCTACCATGCGCAGTGCGCGCTAAAGTGACATGAACGGCACGATCGTTTTCGCGCAGCTGCTCAACGGCCTGCAGTACGGCGTCCTGCTGTTTTTGCTGGCGGCAGGCCTGACGCTGGTCTTCGGCATCATGAGCTTCGTCAACCTGGCGCACGGCTCACTCTACATGATGGGTGCGTACTTCGCGGCCACGGCCTTCCAGTACACCGGCTCCTTCGGGCTGGCTTTGCTGGTGGCCATGCTGGGTTCGCTGCTGCTGGGTCTTGCGCTGGAGTTCGTCGCAGTCGCGCGCCTCTACCGGCGCGACCATCTTGACCATGTGCTGGCCACCTTCGGCCTGGTCTTGTTTTTCAATGAACTGGTGCGCATCATCTGGGGTCCGCAGCCGGTATTTTTGCAAGTGCCGGAGTTTCTGAGCGGCGCCGTCCCTATCGCCGGCTTCAGCTACCCGGCCTACCGGTTCGCCATCATCGTCGTCGGGCTGGTGGTGGCGGTGGGGTCCTGGTTGCTGATCAACAAGACCCGCGTGGGGATGCTGATCCGGGCCGGCGCGGTGAACCCCGCGATGGTCGCCGCGCTCGGCGTCAATATCCGCCTGCTCAATGCCATGCTGTTTGCGGTCGGCGCCATGCTCGCGGGCCTTGCCGGCGCGATGGCCGGACCCATCCTGTCGGTGCAGTCCGGCATGGGCGAGTCGGTGCTCATCACGACACTGGTCGTCATCGTGATTGGCGGCATCGGATCGGTCACGGGCGCCTTTTATGCCGCGCTGATCGTCGGCATCGTCGACACCCTGGGCCGCGCATTTTTACCCTTCCTGCTGCGGCAGGTCACCGAGCGCTCGCTCGCCGACGCGGCCGGCCCGGCACTGGCCTCCATGCTGGTCTACCTGCTGATGGCGGTGGTTCTGGCCTGGCGCCCGCAAGGCCTCTTTCCCGCCAACAGGTGACACCATGACTCCACTTCTTTCACGCCCCAGCGCCTGGGTTCCCTTGGGGGTCCTGCTGTTGCTGGCGACCGTGCCCTTCGTCGCACAGGCCACCGGCCAGCCGTTTTATGTCGCGTTCTTCGCGCGCATCATCATCTACGCGATTGCCGCCTGCGCCCTGAACATGGCGCTGGGTTACGGCGGGCTGGTGAGCTTCGGCCATTCGCTGTTTCTCGGGCTGGGAGGGTATGCCGTCGGCCTGGCCTCTTTCCATGGCATCGGCAACGGCTGGATGCACCTGGCGCTGTGCCTGGGCATGTGCGGCCTGGTCGCGCTGGTCACAGGCGCCATCAGCCTGCGCACCACCGGCATCGCCTTCATCATGATCACGCTGGCCTTCGCACAGATGGGCTACTTCCTGTTCGTGAGCTTGAAGAACTATGGCGGCGATGACGGCATGTCCATCGCCCAGCCCAGCCGTTTCGGCCCGCTCGACCTGTCGTCCGCGACCAGCGTCTACGTCGTGGCCTTCGTCGTCCTGGTCCTGTCGATCTGGTGGCTGGCCAAGCTGCGCGCTGCGCCCTTCGGCATGGTGATCCGCGGCGCCAGGCAGAACACACGCCGCGTCAACGCCGCCGGCATCCCTGTGCTGCGCTACCAGCTGCTGGCGTATGTGATGTCGGGGATGTTGTGCGGTGTGGCCGGCTTGCTGCTGGCCAACCTCAATGCCTTCGCCTCGCCCAGCACGCTGGCCTGGGCGGTCTCGGGCGAGCTGATCGTCATCGTGGTGATCGGCGGTCTGGGGACAGTGTTCGGCCCCTTGATGGGGGCGCTGGTTTTCCTCGGCCTGGAAGAAATCCTGAAAGGATTTACCGAACACTGGATGGTCATCTTCGGCCCCTTCATCGTCATCGTCACGCTCCTGGGAAACCGCGGCATCATCGGGCTGCTGCAGCGTTTTGATGCCCGGGAAAAGCCGGCCCCCAAAGCCGCTCCATCGGTTGTTGCGGCGACAGGTTCCGCGCAAGGAGCCCTGTAATGGCCAGCATACTTCGCACCGAATCCCTCACCAAACGCTACGGCGCGGTGCTGGTCACTGACGCGGTGTCGCTGGATATTCGCGAAGGCGAACTGCACGCCATCATCGGCCCCAACGGCGCCGGCAAGACCACGCTGATCAACCAGTTGTCGGGCGAGCTGGCACCGAACAGCGGCCGCGTCTGGTTCAACGGCGCGGATGTTTCCGCGCTGCCCATCCATGAACGCGCCAGGCGAGGCTTGTTGCGCTCCTACCAGATCACCTCGATCTTCGAAGACTTCAGCGTGCTGGAGAACGCCACATTCGCGGCGCTGGGCTCACGCCAGCATGCCTTCAAGTTCTGGGCGCCGATGCTGGCGGACAAGAAAGCACGCAAGTTCGCCGAAGAAGCGCTAGCAGCCACCGGCCTCGCGCATCGCCTCCATGTCGCTGCGGCCGACCTGGGGTATGGCGAGCGCAGGCAACTGGAGCTGGCCATGAGCCTGGCCGCCGGCCCAAAATTTTTGCTGCTGGATGAGCCCATGGCCGGCATGAGTGTTCAGGAATCCGCGGCCGTTATCTCGCTGCTGAAAAGCCTCAAACGGCTGTACACCATCCTGCTGGTCGAGCACGACATGGATGCGGTGTTCGCGCTGGCAGACCGCATCAGCGTGCTGGTCTACGGCAAGATTTTGTTCACCGGTACACCCGAGGAAATCCGCAAGCACCCGGAAGTGCGGGCGGTGTACCTCGGTGAAGAAGCTGAAGCATGAAGTGGACAAGGAAAAAGCCATGACGCCATTTTTATCGGTCCAAGGCCTGCAGGCTTCTTACGGCCACGCACAGGTGCTGTTTGACATCTCCTTCGATGTCGGCCCGGGTGAGGTGGTCACCCTGCTGGGGCGCAACGGCATGGGCCGCTCCACCACGGTCAAATGTTTGTTCGGCATGCTGCCGGTGGCGCGCGGCAGCGTGTCGGTGGCCGGTGTCCGCGTAGACCATTTACCTTCGCACCGCATCGCGCGCCAGGGCCTGGCACTGGTGCCCGAAGGCCGGCAGGTGTTTCCGAATCTGACGGTCGAGGAAAACCTGGTGGCGACAGCCCGCGACGACAACAAGAGCCATGGAAAGCCTTGGAACCTGGGGCGTGTCTACGCCTTTTTCCCGCGCTTGAAAGAGCGTCGCGGTAATTTGGGATCACAGCTGTCGGGCGGTGAGCAGCAGATGCTCGCCATCGGCCGTGCGCTGATGACCAACCCGCGGTTGCTGGTGCTCGACGAAGCGACAGAGGGCCTGGCCCCTGTGATTCGAAACGAAATCTGGCGTGCCCTTGCTGAGCTGAAGAAGGAGGGCCTGTCGCAGATCGTCATCGATAAAAACGTGAAAGCGCTGATGGGCCTGGCCGACAGGCACTTTGTGATTGAAAAAGGCTGTGTGGTCTGGCAAGGCACTTCGGATGAGTTGCGCGGACAGCCTGAAATCGTTCACCAATACCTGGGCGTCTGAACCGATCTGTGAGGCCCTTGCCGCAAGTTCGGCGCTCGAACTTATTGCTTGAGGACCAGGGCTGCGTTCAGCCAGCGTAAATGCCAGCGTAATGGCCAAGGTAGTACGACATCTCGGGGTTTAACCCATTTGAATTACTTTGCTTTGGTGATGTACTGGCTGAAGTAATAAAGGAGACTAAATGGCTCTCAATTTCACGCACCTCAAGACCACCATGGCTGCACTTGTGATACTGGCCTTGCCGATGTCCAGCCACGCCATCGACCTCGTCTTCGGACAGGTCGCTTCACAGACCAACCCGACGTCGGCCGCGAACGCCAAAGGCATGGCGGCGGGTATCCAGGCCTATTTCGACAAGGTCAACGCGGGCACTACCCTGCAGGGCAACAAGCTCAAGCTGGTCACGCTTGATGACGGCCTGCAGGCCCCAAAGATGATTGAGCTGACCCAGCAACTCATCGGCGATCCGGCGGTGGTGGGGCTGTTGGGCTTTCTCAACAGCGCCGGGCTCGCCGAAATCGCCAAACAGGACTTGGCGGGCAAGAACGGCATCGCGCTGATTGCACCGTTGCAGGGCGACAAAAATGTGATTTCCGCCAGCAATGTGTTTCCCCTGCGCAGCGGCTATGCGGATGAAGTTGCCAGCCTGCTCAAGGAAGCCAAGACCTGGGGCAAGGACTCGCTGGCCATCGTCAATATGAGCGTCGCCTTCGGTCCACCCCTGGCGCAGTTGACGACCCAGCTCAGCGGTCCACAGGGCGTCAAAATCGTGACGCAGCAGGTGCTTGACGCCGCGCCCGACAAGCTGGATGCGAGCGTTCGCGCAGCCGTCGCCGCCATCACCGAGACCCGCCCCAAGGGCATTATTTTGCTGGCCGCGGGAAAGCCCGCATTTGAATTCGTCAAGGCTGTCCGCGAGGTCCCCGGGGGATCGGTGCAGATCTACGGCCTGTCGGTGCTGCTGCACGACGGCCTGGTCAATGCCACCGGCAAGGACAAGGCACGCGGCATCGTGTTGAGCCAGGCGGTGCCTTTCCCCTTCGTTCCTTCCAAACCGGTCATCACCGAATATCAAGCTGACATGAAGAAGTACGCGCCGGGCGAGGCCCTGTCTTTCTCAAGCCTCGAAGGCTATATGGGCGCCAAGATCGCTGCGGAAGCCGTCCGGCGTGCAGGCAAGACGCCGACCCGCGCCGGGGTGCTGCAAGCCTTGTCCAGTCTGGGCGAATACAACCTTGGAGGCGTCTTTGTCAACTACACAGCAAACCAGCGGACCGGCTGGGGTGGTGTAGATCTCTCCATCATCAACTCCGGCGGCAATCTTCAAAAGTAGGTTCGCAAGTAGCCCCAGCAGCGTTGCGTCGCTCAGTCCGTCTGTTGAATTCCGCCGAAATCTGACCCGGGCATGGAGTGAGCCCCTCAGGCTGGACCCGGGGCTGCGCTCATCCATATTGAGGAGGCGATAACCACACTGTCCGTCTAGAATTGGTTTGAGGGGCTGGGTGTTTTTTTATCGGCCTGAACGAAACCAAAAATGAACAATAAGCCCTTTAACAGCAAGCGCCTGGCTGGGGTTTCAGCGGCCAGGTTATACCGCAGGCACGATGTTGTACCGCAGACCTTGCGGTATACATTGCCTTAGGCTTCAGAAGGTCCATCCATGCCAAGCAAACTCACGCTAGTAGAGCAGCTTGCCCTCCCATCGCAATCTGCCGTTGCTACTGCATTCAAGTCAGTGAATCTCGCAGACGCGTTTTCGATTCAACTTCCTGGGTGGCCCAAGGCAAGTGCGTAGAGGAATGCCATGTGTTGTCCACTCAGGCTTAACCCTTCCTTCAAGCGGACCCGCCCGCGGCGGTTCGCCTAAGTCAAACGTCAGAACTCAGCGATGCCACGCCAATTGCTCTTGATTCTTCCCGCCTTGGCTGGCGGCTTGGCTATGGCGTGGAGCATCTATCGGTCCTATTTTCTCTTTGAGTTCAATGCAGGGAGTCTTCTGTGGGCTGTTGTTTTGCTGGGCCCCTATGTATTCGTTGCTGTGGTGGCATGGCGTTCGCGGCGAGGTTTAATTGCAGCGGTATTGGCCGTGTTTCCAGCCCTGCTGCAGACTGGCCCGCCGTTCACGTGCTTTGCCATCGAATTTGGAGAAGGGTGTCTGTTCCTTCTGGTGTTGTCCCCGCTCTACCTGTGGCTTGTCGTTGCCGCCGCTGCCTTGCTCGAACTCGGCAGTCGGCGCAGCGTCGCCTCGGAGGCTGGGTGACGCAGAGTTCTCACCATTCAGTCAACGCGGACACTTTGCGGCGTCCGCCTGCTTCGCGGGCTACTTGTCTAGCCAAGTCTCCGGGTGTTTCGTGGCCATAGAAAACATCCTCTTTGATGCCGATGGCGTTCTCCAGTACGCAACAAGGCACTGGCAACCTGCGCTTCAGTCCGTTCTCAATCTCGAAGATGAGACGCAAGCCAAAGCGGTCCTGACTGACGTATTCGAAGCAGAAACCGAAGTGCTCGAAGCCGAAGGCGGTTTCACTGAGCGGCTCGAGGCAGTGCTCGCAAAGTGGGGCCGGCCGGGCTTTCTCTCCGAAGCACTGAGCGTTATCCATGCAATCGAAATTCACCAGGATGTCATGCAATCCGTCCAATCCATTCGCCGCTCGGGCATCCGGTGCCACATCGGGAGCAATCAGCAGACCTCTCGCGCAAAGCATATGTCCGAAGGGCTGAACTACAGGTCTCTATTCGACACCGAGTTCTATTCGTGCGTCGTTGGCGTGGCCAAACCCAAGGTTGCCTTCTTCGAGAAAGTCGTTGCACAACTCGGCTGCGATGCAAGCGCCGTGCTATTCCTGGACGATAGAGCCGAAAACGTTGAGGCTGCAAAGCAAGCAGGACTAAACGCCATGGTCTTCTTTGGCGCAAACGGCGCGTCTGGGCTTCAGCGCCAGTTAGCCGGTTTTGGCGTGTTCGTAGGTGACTGAGCACAATGTGCGAGACGCTCAACCCTTCCATCGAGAGGACTTGTCCCGGCAAGCCGGGCCGAGCCTCATATCAAACGTTGGCGCTCATAGGAGGAGTCGCATGAATCTATTTACAAAACCCCTCCAGCCTCATGCCTTTATGCGAGTAATTACTGTCCTCTCTGCTCTATTCGCTCTCCACGTGCCCCACGCGCATGGGCAGATAAGCCTTTCTCCTGAGCGGAGGATTGAGGCCGTGCGCGCGACGGCGGTGAGTACCTGGAAGTTGCAGCGCGAGGAGGGGAATGCCGCGGCAATTACAAAGACGAATGAGTGTCGCGCCAATCTTCTGCGAACGAAGACAAGCTACGATGAAGAGGTGGAAGCTTGCCTGGTGATCGACTATTACGTCTCGATGTCCACTGCTGGCTTCTACTCGCTGCTGTCCGAAGGGTATCGCCGCAATCACAACATCGACCCGGACAAGATCCGCCAAGACGTGACCAGGAGAATTCAGTCGGCCTATATACACTTCAAGCTCTCGCCGCAACAGGCGCAGGAGGCAGCAAGCCTGTTGAAGGAACACGTGTTCCAAGCTGTAGAAGGCGTTGCGGGGGCCAGGTGAGGCATAACATGTTGATCGACGCGGAGAGAATGCATCCGGTTCGTTGCGCCGCAGTGAAGCAAGGAGAGAAAGAGCATGACGATTAAACGAATGGACAACGTCCTCATCGTTGTCGACGATCTCGAAGCCGTCAAGGCGTTCTTCATCGAGCTGGGCCTCAAGCTTGAGGGTGAGTCGACGGTCGAAGGCCCCTTGGTCGGGAGCCTGATCGGGCTCAAGGATGTCCGGGCCACCCTGGCGATGATGCGAACGCCTGATGGGCAAGGCATTGAGCTGGACAAGTTCCACACCCCCGATGCGATCCGGTTCGGGCCCGTGGACGCCCCGGTGAACACGCTGGGCTTGCGCCGTGTCATGTTCGCCGTCGAAGGCATCGACGCCGTCGTCGCGCGCATGCGCGCCCACGGGGCCGAGCTCATGGGCGAAATGCGTTACGGGGACACGTACAAGCTGGCCTACATCCGGGGGCCTGAGGGCATCATCGTCGCGCTTGCCGAGCAGCTCGGCTAGGCCAGTTTTCGGCGACGCCTTGTCCGCCGTTTATTCCCGCCTCAGCCCGCGAGCGCGAGGCTCGCCACCTGGACAAACCAGCTGACGCCCAAGGGCAATACCTCGTCGTTGAAGTCGTAGCTGGGATGGTGCAATGAGGGGGTGTCTTCACGTCCCGGGCCGGCGCCCTGGCCCAGCCAGAGGTAGGCGCCGGGCCTGGCCTTCAGCATGAACGCAAAATCCTCGGACGTGAATGCCGCCGAGGGCGCCACGGAGGCCCGCAGGCCGGCGGCTTCGGCGGCGCGCAGGGCCAGCGACGCTTGTTGCGGTGTGTTGATGGTGGCCGGGTAGTAGCGCACGTACTCGACTTCGATCGTGGTGCCGGTGGATTGGGCCACGCCTTGCGCGACCTGCCGGATGGCGGTTTCGATGGTGTCCTGGACACCGGCATCGAAGCTGCGCACCGTGCCCGTGAGTTCGACCGCGGAGGGCAGCACGTTGTGCGACTGGCCGCCGCTGATGCGCGTGACCGAGAGCACCGCATTCTCGGTGGGCGGGATGCGGCGCGACGTGATGGTGTGCAGCTGGGTGACCAGCTCGCTCGCGGCGAGCACCGCATCGGGCGTGCGATGCGGCTGGGCCGCGTGGCCGCCCCGGCCCCGCACCACGATGTCGAAGCGATCGGCGGCCGCCATGATGGCGCCCGGACGCGTCTGGGCCGTGCCGGCGGGCAGCTCCGGCCAGTTGTGCAGGGCGTAGACCGCGTCGCAGGGGAAGCGCTCGAAGAGTCCTTCCTGGACCATCGCGCGTGCGCCGCCCCGGCCTTCCTCCGCCGGCTGGAAGATGAAGTTGACGGTGCCGTCGAAGCGGCGGGTGCGCGCCAGCTGGCGTGCCGCACCCAGCAGCATGGCGGTGTGCCCGTCGTGGCCGCAGCCGTGGTGGACGCCGGGGAAACGGCTGACGTAGGGCCGTTCGCCTTGCTCAAGAATGGGCAGCGCGTCCATGTCGGCGCGCAGTCCCACGCTGCGCTGTCCACTGCCGGCGCGCAGCACGCCGACAACACCCGTGCCACCTATGCCTTCATGCACCTCCAGCCCCAGGTCGCGCAAGGCCTTGGCGACAATGCCGGCCGTGCGGTGTTCCTTGAAGGCAAGCTCCGGGTGCGCGTGCAGGTCGCGGCGCAGCGCGACCAGGTCGGGCACCAGGTCCGCAATTTCCTGCGTCATGGTGGGGCTCAGCATGCCGTTCGCGGCTGGCCGGCGGTCGTCAGGTACTGCCCCGGTGTCATGCCGAACACGGTCTTGAAGTGCCGCGAGAGATGGCTCTGGTCGTAGAAGCCCGCTTCGCTGGCCGCACTGGCGACCGGCATCCCCTGCCGCATCAGGGCTTGGGCGCGTGCCAGGCGGAGCCGGCAGATGTAGCGGTGCGGGGAAACCCCCACCTGCTGGCGAAACACGGTGGCGAAGCGCCAGATGCTGAGCCCGGCCAGACCGGCCAGCTCCGACAGCGCCAGCGCCTGGTTGAGGTTCTCGTGGATGTGCCGCTGCACACGCTGGATCGCTGCGGCTGAACGGGCAGGTGCCGGGATGCGGGAAGGAGGGTTCATGCTCCAAGCGTAGGCCGGCCCCACCGGAGATGGCACCGGAAACGGACGCCGGCGCAGCAGCAAATGTGGAATCGGGCCGGGCTGCAGCAAAAGCTGCGGCCCGCGGCCCGCTCAAGCGTGCGGCTGGATCAGCTGCTCTATCGGGTAGAAGTTCTTGACGAAGGGCGTCTTGATCACGATGTAGCTGAAGTACTTTTCGATGCCGATGTTGGCCTCCAGCAGGCCTTCGACGATCTCCTGGTAGTGGTTCACACCGCGCGTGACGAACTTCAGCAGGTAGTCGTAGCCGCCGCTGACCAGGTGGCATTCCACGATCTCGTCGATCGGCCGGATGCTCATCTCGAACTTGACGAAGTCCTCGCGCTTGTGGTCCTGCAGCGTGACCTCGGTGAACACCAGCAGCGTGTCGCCCAGTTTCTCGAGCCGTATCTGCGCGCCGTAGCCGGCGATATAGCCGGCTTGCTCCAGCCGCTTCACGCGCACCAGGCAGGGGCTGGGGGACAGGCCGACGGCATCGGCGATTTCGACGTTGGAGGCGCGCCCGTTCTTCTGCAAGTGGCACAGGATTCGCAGGTCGAGGCGGTCAAGCTTGGGGTTGCCGGTGGAGGTGTTCATCGTTAACTCCATTTAAGCAAGTTCCACGCCCAAGTCAATCAGGTCAAGCCAGGGCGCGCCGCACGTCGGGCTGCTCCAGCACGGTGTCCAGCGTGCGGTTCAGCCGCTCGAACATCTGCTCGAACTCCGAGGGCGTGAAGCACAAGGCCGGCGCGAAGCCCAGGATGCCATCGCCGAAAGCGCGGAAGATGAGGCCGTTCTCGTAAGCCGCTTTGGCGATGCGGTCGGGCAGCTGCAGCGCAGGGTCGAAACCGGCCTTGGTGTATTTGTCGCTCACCAGCTCCAGCGCGCCCAGCAGCCCGCGTGAGCGTGCGTCGCCCACCAGCGGATGGCGCAGCATGGACCGCAATCCGGCCTCGAAGTGCGGTGCGACGCGCTGGCCGTTGGCGAGAATGCCGCCCTCTTCGTAAAGCCGTATCACTTCCAGCGCCACGGCGGCGCTCACCGGGTGCGCGGAATAGGTGGCGCCGTGGCCTACCAGCGCGCCGGCCGGCGTGCCGTCGGCGATGCCGGCGTACACGCGATCCGACATCAGCAGCGCGCCCATGGGCGCATAGCCGGAGGTCAGCCCCTTGGCCACCGTCATCAGGTCCGGCGACACGCCCTCGGCGTCGCAGGCGAACATCGGGCCGGTGCGGCCGAAGCCGGTGATCACCTCGTCGGCCACGAACAGGATGTCCAGCTCGCGGCAGGCCTGGTGCATGGCCTTGAGCCAGCCCGTGGGAGGCACGATCACGCCGCCCGAGCCCTGGATCGGTTCGCAGAAAAAGGCCGCGACGTTCTCCGCGCCCAGCGTGTTGACCTTCTCGCGCAGCGAGGCCACCGAAGCCGCGATCAGCGCTTGCGGATCATCGCCCACGGGGCTGCGGTAGGCATAAGGCGAGGGGATGTAGTGCTGCTCGGGGCGCGGCAGGTCGAATCCGCGGTGGAAGGCGGGCAGGGCCGTCAGGCCGGCGCCGGTGGAGGAAGAGCCGTGGTAGCCGCGCTCCAGCGCGACGAAGTGCTTCTTGCTCGGCCGGCCCGTGGTGTTGTAGTACTGCACGATGAGGCGCACGGCCGCATCGATCGCCTCGGAGCCGCCCAGCGTCAGGTAGACATGCTCCAGCCCGGGCGGCGAAATTTCCACGAGCTTGGCGGCAAGGCGGATGGCCGGTTCGCTGGCGTAGCCGAAATAAGCCGTCGCGTAGGGCAGCTCGCGCATCTGACGCGCGGCGGCTTCCACGACGCTTTCGTGGCCGTAGCCGATGTTGACGCACCACAGGCCGGCGAAGGCATCAAGCAGTTCGCGGCCATCGGCGTCGCGCAGCCAGGCGCCCTTGCCGGAGCGCAGCACCGTGGCGCCGCGTTGCTCATGGCCGCGCCAGTTGGCCACAGGGTGGATCAGGTGCGCGCGGTCGAGCGCCACAAGCGAATCGAGTGAGAGGGTTTTGGTGGACATCATGGGGACAAGCTTAGGCGCGAGTGCGCAGCGGGTGCTGCGGCTTGCCCCCCTTCGCGCGAACGGCCATGCTGTTGTTTGCGCGCCTACGGTAGAAGATTCTGCGGCCCCGGGGCCGGTGGACGGGCCCAGGAGTCTGGGCGGCAGAAGGAGCATCGGCTGCAAAGCGAGCGCAGCGGTCCATTTTTCACCGGCTTTTTGCCCCATAGCTACGGCTATGGGTCTGCAAACCCGGCAAAAACTGTCCTCGCTGGGCTCGCTTTTCGCTTCGATGCCTTCTACCGCCCAGACTCCTAATACCCGCGCAAGCGGTCCACCACGCCCTCAAGCGGCAGGCCGAACGCGTATCGCCGCAGGTTGTCCAGCAGCGCTTCGCCCGCGGTTTCTGCCTGGGTCGCGCTGGCAATATGGGGCGTGAGCCAGATGCGCGGATGCTTCCAGAACGGGTGGCCCTGCGCGGGCGGCTCCGGCTCGCAGACGTCCATCACCGCAGCCGAGAGCCGCCCGCTGTCCAGCGCGGCGAGCAGGTCGGCTTCCACCAGGTGGCCGCCACGCGCGGCGTTGACCAGGCAGGCGCCTTCCGGTAGCGCGTCGAATACGCGCCGGCCGAGGATGCCGCGCGTTTCGGGCGTGAGCGGCAGCATGCAGACCAGGATGTCGGTGCGGGCCAGGAACTCGTCCAGTTCCGCCTCGCCGCTGTAGCAGCGCACGCCCGGCTCGTTGCGCTTCGAGCGGTTCCAGCCGGCGCAGTCAAAGCCCAGCAGTCGCAACTGCGCGAGCGCCGCGCGCCCCAGCATGCCCATGCCCATCACGCCCACGCGCCGCGTGGAGGCCGGCCGCACGGGGCGCTCCTTCCATTGGCCCAGGCTTTGCTGATGCAGGTACAGCGGCATCTCCCGGTGCAGCGACAGCACGGCCCAGCTGACGTATTCGCACATGCAAGCCGTCAGGCCCGGCTCCACCATCCGGACCACGGTGAGCCCGGGTGGCAATGCCGAGAAATCGAACTGGTCCACACCGGCCCCCACCGAGAACAGCAGCTCCAGATTGGGAAGGGCTTCGGTGATGCGCGGCGGAGGCTCCCAGGCCGCGAGGAAACGCACTTGCGCCGGGTCGCCGATCTCGGGCCAGGTCAGAAACGGCAGCTGCGGCATCCTGCGCGCGAACTGCTCGGCCCACACGGCCCCGCGTTGCGCGGGGCCTTTGTACAAAAACGCCATCGTCAGCCCATCGCTTGATTAACGAGCGCCCAGCCGTCCACGGCCGGGCCCCGCTCCAGCGGACCGCCGCGCACCATGGTCGTGACGCTGCTCACACGCAGCAGGCCCTGCGCTTCCAGCCATTCGGGCAGCCCGCCGGTGGCGTCGACGTCGATGCGCAGGAACTTGCTGGCAAAGCGGCTGCACCAGTGGCCGACGAGCGCCTGTGCGCTGGTGAGGTCGGGCGCCACGACCGGACCGATGGCATGGCCGCGCCCGAAGCGCCGTACGACGGAAAATCCCACGGCTTCGCCGCCGCTTGCCAGCACCACCGTTTCGCCTTCGGCCAGCAGCTGGCGCAGCATGGCTTCGCGCGGCATGCCGGCCGAGCGCGCATCAAGGGCGACCAGCGTTTTTGCGTCATTGCGTCCCAGTGGGCGCAGCCGCTGGCCCTGGGGCAGCGCCACCAGCTGGGCCGGGGCCGCCAGGCTCTGGTGCTGCCGGATCTCGCCCGTGATGGCGAAGCCCATCCGCTCGTACAGGCCGCGGCCTTCAGGTGTGGCGTTCAGCATCACGGTGCGGTCTTCCAGCCCCGCCATCACCGCGTGCATGAGGTGCTGGCCCACGCGCTGCCCCTGCATGTGGGGGGACACCAGCACCAGGCCCACCGTCGCGTATTGTTTTCCCCAGGCCCAATGCATCGCCGTGCCGACCAGCGCGCCGTCGCGCACCGCGGCGACGCCCTGGCCGTGCGCCAGGCCGAACTGCCAGTCCTCCAGGCGATGCGGCCACCCGAACTCGCGCGACAGCGCCTGCGCCGCTTCCAGATCATCCGCTTGCAGCCGGCGAAGCGTCACGCCGTCGGGCAGCGGGCGGCCCACCGCCTCAAGTGCGGCCTGGGGAATGGAAACGTGGTCGGGCATGGGGCTTTTCCTTCAAAACGTCAAGGGCGGTTTGGGGAAGATGATGCTCGGCGCAAGGGCCGGCGGCTTGTACGATCTTGGCGCCGGCCACGGCCGCTGGAAGAACGGCACAAAGCGCCTGGAGCCCGCGGTACTGCGAATGAATGCTGCGTTCGCGCCGCGCAGAACCGCAACAACTGCGGCGGATGCTGCCTAGGATTGCTCCTATTGAACCACCGCGTACAACATAAAGCTTACCGATGTCCGTCGCCTGCCACCCGCTCCCCGTGCCTGCCGGCCGTTTCCCCTCCGTCGCCTGAACCCTTTTTCCACCCTACCACCCACGAGGCAAACCATGATTTTCCGACCCAAGTACATCAGTTTCGATTGCTACGGCACGCTCATCTACTTCCGTATGCACGAGGTGGCGCACGGCATCGTCGGAGAGCAACTGCCGCCCGAGCGCATGCAGCAGTTCCTCAAGGACTTCAGCGCCCTGCGGCTGGACGAGGCCATGGGCGACTGGAAGCCTTACGACCAGGTGCTCAAGTCCGCGTGGGCGCGCACCTGCAAGCGCCACGGGGTCGCTTACCGCGATGAGGACGGGCAGAAGTTCTACGACGCCGTGCCCACCTGGGGCCCGCACACCGACGTGCCGTTCTCGCTCACCCGCGTGGGCAACAAGATCCCGCTGGTGATCCTGTCCAACGCCATGAACGAGCAGATCGACGCCAACGTCCGCAAGCTGGAAGCGCCCTTCCACAAGGTGTACACGGCGCAGGACGCCGGCGCCTACAAACCGCGCCTGCAGGCCTTCGAGTACATGTTCGACCAGCTGGGCTGCTCGCCGGACGACATCCTGCACGTCTCCTCCAGCCCCCGCTACGACCTGATGTCGGCCCACGACATGGGCATCAAGAACAAGGTCTTCGTCAACCGCGGCCACGAGCCCAAGCCCAGCGAGTTCTACAGCCACGTGGAGATCCGCGACATCAACGGGCTGCCGGCGCTGGTCGGCCTGTAATCCGGCACGCGACCGGCTTCCCGTTTTCTCGCCTTTCCGCCTTCATTCAATTGCATAAAGACCCGATACCCATGAGCAACCTCACTTTCTTCAAACTCGACAACCTCGGTCCCGGCCGCGAGAGCGCCCCCTTGCCTGAGCGCCTGCTCGACGGCGATCCGCGCTTCGCGAACTGGGACGTGGAGCAGACGGCCGACGGCAAGCTGCGCACCGGCGTGTGGGAAATCACGCCCGGCACCATCCGCTCGATCAAGGGCGGCGTCTGGGAGTACTGCCACATCCTCTCCGGCGTGTCCGAGCTGATCGAGGACGGCAAGGAGCCCATCCGCATTCAGGCCGGCGACAACTTCGTCATGAAGCCGGACTACGTCGGCAAGTGGCGCTGCATCGAGACCACTCGCAAGATCTGGATCATCTACGGCGGCGCGTGAGTCCCGTGATGCCCAGGCTCGCCTGACTTTTTCCACCGAGGAGACATAAACACAATGACAAAACAAGAACAGACAAGCAGCCTGATCGGGCCCGAAGAAAGCCGCAGCATCATGGGCGAATTGCAGCGCGGCGCGAGCCGGCGCGACGTGCTGGCCATGCTGGCGGGCGGCCTGGCCTCGACGGCGTTTGCGGCGCAGGCGGCGGCCCCGCGCAAGGGCGGGCGCATCAAGGTCGCCGGGGCGACCGCCGCGCTCAGCGACACGCTGGACCCGGCCAAGTGCTCCAACCACACCGACTACATCCGTAGCTGCATGTTCTACAACGGGCTGACCTCGCTTGACGGCAGCCTGACGCCGCAGCCCGCGCTGGCCGAGGAATTCAGCACCAAGGACGCCAAAACCTGGGTCTTCAAGCTGCGCCAGGGCGTGACTTTTCACGACGGCAAGCCCTTCACCTCCGCCGACGTGGTGTTTTCCATCATGCGCCACAAGGACCCATCGACCGGTTCCAAGGCCAAGGTGCTGGCCGAGCAGATCGAGGAGGTGAAGGCCACCGGCCCGCATGAAGTGACCATCCGCCTGGTAGCACCGAATGCCGACCTGCCGGCCATCCTGGGTACCTGGCACTTCCATATCCTGCGCGACGGCGTCACCGACGTGAACGCGCACATGGCGGGCATTGGCACAGGCCCCTATAAGCTCAAGGAGTTCAAGCCGGGCGTGCGCTCGCTGGCCGTGCGGAACGACAACTACTGGAAGCCCGGCCGCCCCTACCTGGATGAGATCGAGTATGTGGGCATCAGCGACGAGGCGGCACGTGTCAACGCGCTGCTGACCGGCGAGATCGACCTGACCATGGCCATCAACCCGCGCTCGGTGGACCGTATCCAGGGCAGCCCCAGGCACGCGATCTTTGAAACCAAGGCCGGCCTCTACACCGACCTGGTCATGCGCCGTGACAGCGCACCCGGCGCCAACCCGGACTTCGTGCTGGCGATGAAGCACCTGGTGAACCGCGAGCAGATGGTCAAGTCCGTCGTGATGGGCTACGGCGAGGTGGCCAACGACCAGCCCATACACCCCAGCGACCGCTTTTTCTTCAAGGGGCTCAAGCAGCGGCCCTACGACCCAGAGAAGGCAAAGTGGCATGTGCAGAAGGCCAACCTCGGCAGCGCGGCCATCCCGGTGGTGGTGTCTCCTGCGGCGACCTATTCGGTGGAGATGGCGCTGGTGATGCAGCACGCCGCACGCCAGATCGGCCTGAACCTCGACGTGCGCCGCATGCCGGCGGACGGCTACTGGTCGCAGCACTGGATGAAGCACCCGGTGGGCTTCGGCAACATCAACCCCCGGCCGTCGGCCGACCAGCTGTTCACGCAGTTCTTCAAGTCTGACGCGCCATGGAACGAGGCAGGCTGGAAGAACCCGAAATTCGACCAGCTGCTGCTGGCCGCGCGGGTGCAGCCCGACACGGCCAAGCGCGCCAAAATGTACGCCGACATGCAGGTCATGATCCACGAAGACTCAGGCATAGGCATCCCCTTCTTCATGTCCAGCATCGACGGTCATACGAAAAAACTCAAGGGCCTGTCACCCATCCCGCTGGGCGGATTGATGGGCTATAACTTCGCTGAAAACGTCTGGCTCGACGCATGAAGGATCTGCTTGCCATGCCCAACAACCTCCTCGTCACCTTCAAGCTCGACCAGCTGGGCGAGCCGCGTGAATACCGGCCGCCCGCCGACCGTGTCATCGAAGGCGACATCGTGTGCCGCAGCTGGGACGTCGACAGCGCCAAGGACGGCAAGGTCCGCGCCGGCGTGTTCGAGTCGACCCCGGGGGTCAATCGCTCCATCAAGGGCGACACCTGGGAGTTCTGCCTGATCCTGTCCGGGGTGGCGGAGATCACCGAGGACGGACAGCCCCCGGTGACCTACCGGGCGGGCGATTGTTTCATCATGAAGCCCGGCTACACCGGAACCTGGCGCACGCTTGAAACCGTGCGCAAGGTCTGGGTCACGGCCTGAGCCACCGAACCGGAGCCATCATGACAAGCGCCTTGACCACGTCCCTCCATTCTCGCCATCAAGTGAACGACGGCGTGGACCTTGTTCCATTTGCCGACGCCCACCTGGAGGGCGCCCTCAAGCTGTCGCAGGAGATGGCCTGGCCCTACCGGCTTGAGGACTGGGAGGTCGCGCTGCAACTGGGCCGGGGCTTTGTGCTGCAGGACAACGCCGGCGAGGTGATGGGCACCGCGGCCTGGTGGCCGTACGGCGAGACCCACGCCTCCGCCGGGATGATCATCGTCACGAAGGCCGCCCAAGGCCGTGGTTACGGCGCCCGGCTGATGGATGCGCTGCTGGCGGCGGCGCACCCGCGCAGCATCACCTTGAACTCGACGGTCGAAGGCCAGGCGCTTTACCAGCGCCGCGGCTTTGTGCCCATTGGCGTCATTGAGCAGTACCAGGGCATTCCCACGGAGCGCCATGAGGCGCCGCCAACTGGCCTTGTCAGGGCGATGGCCGCTTCGGATTTCGAGGCGGTCGTGCGCCTGGACCAGCAAGCGACGGGCTGGGTCAGGCCGGCGACGCTGCGCCGCCTCCTCGAGCTTGGCGAGGGCCATGTCCTGCTGCAGGATGGCGTGCCGCGCGGCTATGCCATTTGCCGCCGCTTCGGCCGCGGCCATGTCATCGGCCCCGTGGTCGCCGAAAGCCTGGACGATGCGCAAGCCCTGATCGAGGCGGCGCTCGCGCGCCTCGGAAACGTGTTCGTGCGGGTCGACACGTCCGCCGCTCTGCAACTCGGGCCGTGGCTGGAGCGCATCGGCCTGCGGCAGGTCGATACGGCCACCGCCATGGTCCTCGGGACACCGCCTGCCTCCACCGGCCCGGCGCGCATGTTCGGCCTCGCCAACCAGTCGTTCAATTAAACAAACTAAACAACAATGACCCCAGAGGTGATATGAAACTGACATCCTATTGGCTGGACACATCGCAAGCCTTCAAGAGCGCCACGCCGGGGCCGGTGCAGGGCAGCTGCGACGTGGCGGTGATCGGTGGCGGCCTCACCGGTGCTTCGGCCGCGCTGGCGCTGGCCAAGAAGGGCGCCCGCGTCGTGCTGCTGGAAGCGGACACGATAGGCAACGCGGCATCCGGCCGCAACGGCGGCATGTGCAACAACGGCTTCGCGCAGGACTACGGCATGATGTCGGCCAAGCTCGGCAAGGACACCGCGAACCGGCTCTACCGGGCTTTCGATGCCGGGGTCGACATGGTCGAGCGCCTGGTCGCCGAAGAGAACATCGATTGCAGCTTCGCGCGCGTCGGCAAGATCAAGCTGGCGGCCAAGCCCGAGCACTACGAGAAGCTGCTGCGCAGCCAGGAATTACTGGCCGCCACGGTCGATCCCGACACGGAAATGGTCAGCCGCGCGGACCTGGCAAACGAGGTCGGTTCGGACCGCTATTACGGCGGATTGATTTACCGCAAGGGCGCCGGCATGCATGTGGGGCGCTTCGTGCGCGGCCTGGCGGAAGCGGCGGCGCGGCGCGGCGCCGAAATCCACGAGCGCTCGCCGATGACGGGCTTGCGGCCGGCGCCCGGCGGCGGCCACATCGTCGAAACGCCGACGGGCCGCCTCCATGCCAAGCAGGTATTCCTGGCGAGCGGCACCTCACAGACCGGGCCGCTGGGCTGGATACGGCGCAGGATCGTGCCGGTCGGCGCCTTCCTGATCGTCACCGAACCCCTGCCGATAGAGACGCTGGACCGGCTCCTGCCGAAGCGCAGGATGGCGGTCGATACCAAGAATCTGGTCAACTACTTCCGCACCACACCCGACAACCGCCTGCTCTTCGGCGGGCGCGCCCGCTTCGCCGTCTCCGACCCGGCGTCGGACGAAAAAAGCGGCGCCATCCTGCGCACCGCGTTGCACGAGGTGTTTCCCGAACTCCGCGATGCGCGCATCGACTATTGCTGGGGCGGCATGGTCGACATGACGCGTGACCGGCTGCCGCGCGCCGGTGAGCGCAACGGCATCTACTATTCCATGGGTTACAGCGGCCACGGCACCCAGATGTCGACGCTGATGGGAAGCATCATGGCGGAGGTCATGGACGGGCGCACCGACCTGAATCCCTGGAAAGACTTCAGCTGGCCGGCCATCCCGGGCCACTTCGGCCCTCCCTGGTTCCTGCCCCTGGTCGGCGCTTACTACCGGCTGAAGGACAAGTTGTCCTGAAGTCCCTCCCGCACCCCGGCCCAAGCGGTGAACTGGCCCGGCTGGTGCTGGCCCAGCTCTTCCTCAACGCCTGCGTGACCGGCACACGCATGGCCGCGCCGCTGCAGGCGCTGCGCCTGGGCCATGGCGAGACGGCGGTGGGATTCCTGATCGCGCTGTTCGCGCTGGCCCAGGTCTTCCTCGCGCTGCCCGCAGGCCGCTACTGCGAACGCCATGGGCTCAAGAGGCCGATCATCGGATCAGCTTTGGCGGCCGTGGCCGGTTGCGCGATGGTGGCCGCGTGGCCGGTGTTCCCCGTGCTGTGCGCCGGCGCCGTGCTCACGGGCGGCGCGGGCGGTGTCGCCATCATCGCGGTCCAGCGCCATACCGCGCGCATTGCGAGCGACCCGGCCGCACTCCGCAAGGCATTTTCATGGCTGGCGATCGGCCTGGCCTTGTCCAATGTCCTGGGACCGGTGCTGGCCGGCGTCATGATCGACAGCGCCGGGTTTCGTGCGGCCTTCGTGGCGATTGCCGTGCTGCCGCTGCTGGGCTGGCTGTCGGTTCGCGGCGCGGCGGATCGTGTGTCCATGCCGCCCGACGCGGCCTACCGCAAAGGCGGCGCCTGGGACCTGTGGCGCGACGTGGGCCTGCGCCGGCTCCTCATCGTCACCTGCCTGCTGTCATCGTGCTGGGACGTGCACACCTTCCTGGTGCCGGTGCTCGGCCACGAGCGCGGCTTCTCCGCCTCGGTGATCGGCAGCATCCTGGGCGCCTTCGGCATCGCCGCCGCCGCGGTGCGGCTTTTGACGCCGCTGGTAGCGGCACAGCTGCGCGAATGGGCGATCCTCGTCGGCGCGATGGCCGCCACCGCCCTCCTGTTCGGCCTCTATCCGCTGATGCACGCGCCGCTGGCCATGGGCCTATGCTCCGTGCTGCTGGGCTTCACCCTGGGCAGCGTGCAGCCCATGGTCATGAGCCTGCTGCACCAGCTCGCGCCCGAGCACCGCTACGGCGAAGCGGTGGCCATGCGTGTGATCGTGATCAACGCGTCCAGCGTTGGCATACCCATGCTGTCCGGCGCGGCGGGCTCGCTGATCGGCGCGGCGGGTGTCTTCTGGGCCGCGGGTTTGATGGCGGCTGCGGGCGTGAGGCTGGCGTTCGGGCTCAGGCCGCCGCGTTGAGGGTCGCGGCTTTCAGCCCCGGTCCAGCTGCGCCGCGATGAGATGGAGCGGATGCGTGCGTTTGCCCGATGACTGGCGAAGGACAATCCGGCTCGAGAACTTCCCGATGCCTATGTCTTCCTTTAGCAGGCTCTCCATCAGCGCCTGGAAATGGGCGACGTTCGGCGCCACGATTTTCAGCAGGTAGTCGTAACCGCCGCTGACGTTGTACCACTCCACGATTTCGCCGTGCCGGTCCACGGCCTGTTCGAACTTGCGGAAATCGGGAGGCCGGTGGCTGCTGATCGTTACCTCGGAAAAAACGACCACACAATTGCCCAGCTTCTCCAGCGCGATGTCGGCGCCGTAGCCGCGGATCACTCCGATCTCCTGCAGCCGCTTCGTCCGTACCAGGCACGGGCTCTGGCTCAGGCCGACGGCGTCAGCCAGCTCGACGTTCGAGCAGCGGCCCTCGCGCTCGAGGTGCGCGAGGATCTTGAGGTCGAAGCGGTCGAGAGACATTGCCGGGGTCATGGCCGGATGGTAGCGCCGGATGTTGATCGCGGCTAGCGCGTGCCAGCCGTGCGCGCTTCGATGAGGGATTCGTCGAGCGCCTGGATGACGAGGCCGGCCTGGTCCGCCGACAGCACCAGGGGCGGGCGGATCTTGAGCACGTTGTGCCCCATCGCACAGGCGCTGATCAGCACGCCCTTGTCGCGCATCCGGTTGACCACCTGGCTCGTCAGGCCGCGGTCCGGCGCGCGTGATGCCCGGTCGGAGACCAGTTCGACCCCGACAAACAGGCCCGCACCGCGCACGTCACCGATGGCCTCGTGGCGGGCTGCCAGGGCGGCGATGCCGTCGTGCAGGATTTTTCCCACCCTGGCGGCATGCCGCACCAGGCCGTCCCGCTCTATCGTGTCCAGTACCGCCAGTGCCGCCGCGCAGGAGACGGTATTGCCCGCGAAGGTGTTGAAGTAGCGCGAACTCTTGCCGAATTCGGCCAGGACGTCGGCGGTCGCCAGCAGTCCCGCGATCGGTTGGCCGTTGCCCATCGGTTTGCCCATGGTGACGATGTCGGGCACCACGCCATGGCGCTGGAAGCCCCAAAGATGTTCGCCGGTCCGGCCGAAGCCGGGTTGCACTTCGTCGGCAATGAAGAGGCCGCCCGCTCGCTTGATCGCGTCGACCGCACCCTTCAGGAAGCCTTGCGGTCCGGGGAGGATGCCGTCGCTGGTGAACAGCGAATCGACGATCAGCGCGGCCGGCTGGATGCCGTGGCGCCGCAGGTCGGCGATGGCCGCCTCGACGTCGCGGGTGAAGCGTTCGGACAGGTCGGCGCCCCCGGCGTGGTACTGGCGCGGAGCCGGCACCAGGCGCACGTGCGCGCCGAGATCGACGCTCGGGCCCAGCGAGGGCGAGAACTTGGCCACCGCGTCGGTGATGCCGTGATAGGCGGTGTCGGTCACGATCATGCCGGTGCCGCCGGTGCGGACCTTTGCGATGCGATAGGCGAGGTCGTTGGCCTCGCTGCCCGTGCAGGTCAGCATCAGGTGGGCCAGGTCGGTCCCCGGCACGCTTGCCAGCAGGCGCTCGGCCAGTTCGAGAATCGTGTCGTGCAGATAGCGCGTGTTCGTCGCCAGTGTTTGCACCTGCTTGCAGATCGCCTCGGTCACCGCTGGATGGCAATGCCCGAGCGAGGTGACATTGTTATAGGCGTCGAGATAGCGGCGCCCCTCGGGGTCTATCAGCCAGGCGCCTTCGCCGCGCACGATGTGCAGCGGCCGCTCATACATCAGGCGGTAGGCCGGGCCGAGCAGGGCGTCGCGGCGCGCGATCATTTGCGCGGTGGCCGGGCCCACGTCGGCGCGGCCGGGGATATAGGCATTGACCATGTTGAGGTCGGTGGTGCTTTTCATGGGGTGGCTCCTGTTTGTATATGTACGTGTACGCCTGGCAGCAGCCGGTCGCGTGCGGTGTCGCGGGAAAGATCGGCCATCTGGGCCAGGCCTTCCCACGCCGCGGGGTTGTGCCGCATGATGTAGGCGCGGTTCTCGGGATAGCGCGCGGCGCGCCATTCGGAAATCAACGCCGTGATGAGGTGGCGCGTGGCCAGGAGGTCTGCAAGGACTTCCTGTTCGGCGCCGGTCAGCGGCAGCACCGCGTGATAGGCGGCCACGAACTGGGCCGGTCCCTCGAAAGGATCGGCGTTGCCGGCCATGTGGAAGGCGGCGGCCGTCGCCACCTCGCCGACGAGCGGTGCATGCACCATGTCGCCGAAGTCGATGATGCCGACGATGCGCGCTTCGTCGCCGGGGGCGACCAGCACGTTGTAGAGGTGGTAGTCGTTGTGGATCACCTGGGACCGCAGCGAGGCCAGGCGCGGCAGCACGTGCGTGGTGAAGCGCGCCATGAAGGCCTGGGCCAGCGCGCGTTGCTTGCCGTCCACGAGGCTGTCGAGCTGTGCGCCCAGCCGGTGCGCCGTGGCGACGTTCCACAGCAGGTCGTGCGCCGCGCCCGGATGCGCGAAGCCGTGCAGCGCGCGGTTCAGGCCGGCGAGTCCGGCTCCCATGGCGCGCCGCTGCGCGGCGGTGCGCACGGTCTCACGGATCTGGATGCCGTCCAGGTAGCTCAGCATGCGCACGCGTGTCTGGACGCCCCCGGCTAGCGCGACCGTATCGTGCGTGTGTCCTTCAAGTGTCCGCACGACGCGCGGCACCGGCTGCTCCGGTGACATGCGGGCGATGTGGTCGAGTGCCGCGATCTGGAAGTCGACGACCGCGGGGGACTCCGACGGGTTGCTGATCTTGAGGACGTAGCGAGAGCCATCGGCCGCCTCCACCAGGCAGTTCTGGTCACGCTCGCCCGCCAATGGCCGGGTGGAACCCTCGATGCCGTAGAGGCGGCGGACCAGGGCCTCCACTGCCGCCGGCGCGAGGTCGGGCGCGGTGGTGCTCAGTTCGGTCATAGGCCGAGCAGGCCGGGAAGCTGGCGGACGTCGGTCAAACGGCTGACACCGTAGGCGTCGGACGTCGGCTCATGCCCGCGGTCTATGAAGGCCTTGGCCATAAAGCCCAGGTCGGAGGCCGTCATCAGGTCGTAGCGGAAGCTCGACGAGACATGCATCATCTGGTCGGGCGCGCATCCGAGCTGGTCGAACATGTATTCGAAGGCCTGGAAGCGCGGCTTGTAGGCGCGCGCTTGCTCGGCGGTGTAGACCGCGTGGAACTTCGCCTTCAGGTGGGCGACGCTGGCCGGGATCAAATCGACCATCGAGTTTGAGAGGATCACCAGCGGCACGTGCGGCGCGATCGCCTCCAGGACCTCGACGACGTTCGGGTGCGGTTGCCAAGTGGGGATGGCGTCGTACAGCGCGGCGGCGTCAGACGCTTGGCAGGCTATGCCGTGTGCCTTGCAGGCGCGCCGGATCGAATTCTCCACGACCTCGAAGAAGGGCTTCCACTCGCCCAGCACTTCGTCGAGGCGATAGGCCCGAAAGCTGTCCAGGAAGGCCGGCATCCGGCCAGCCGGAACGCGGTCTTTGAACAGGCTTTTGGCGGTCGGGCCCATCTCGAAGTTGATGAGCGTGCCGTAGCAGTCGAAGCTGATGAATTTGGGTTTGAATGTCATAGAAGGATCCACGCTGTTGGGATGGATATGAGTCTATGAATTCCCCGCCTTTCGAAATGCCGCATTCATGTGCGGTGCAAGTGGAATCCGTTTCAATCCGGGGGCTTGCCGGAACTTTGCTTGGCGCCGGCTTTCGGGCGCCGTGCCGGCGCGGCGTTCGCTGCGGGGCTCAGGCGGCTGAACTGTGCGAGCAGCCACTCGGCGAGTTCAAACTCCGCGCCCTGCAGTTCACCAGCCCCCAGCCATATCAAGCCATACTGACTGCCATCAGGGTCAAAGCCGGCGGGCGCCGCCAGGCTTCCCCGTTCCACGTCGTCAACGGCGAGTACGAGCGGGCTCAGGGCGACACCCAGGCCCGCGGCCGCGGCCTCGACGATCAGGGAGTGATGGTCGTAGTAGCGGATCTCCGTGGGCCGGCGCGCCGACGGATGGGCCTTCAGCCATTGCGCCCATGCATCGGGCCGGGTCTTCGACCCGAGCGCGAGATAGTCGCCGTGTTCGAAGCGCGGCACCCATTCCGGCCTCATCACGGGCCCGACCCTTTCGGCGAAAAGGGGCCGGACGTTCCACGCCTCGGGCACGGCGAAATCCAGCCGTCGAATCGCCAGATCCACCTGGTTCTTGCGAAAGTCCACAAGCCCTCCACCCACGGAGAGGTGCAGGGCAATGCCCGGATGCGCCGTTTGAAAAGCGCCCAGCCGTGGAATGAGCCACCGCGCGGCAACTGAAGGTTCGCAAGAGAGCACCAGGGCGGTTTTCCCGGCGCGGGTGGCGCGCAGGCTTTGCACGGTGGCGCCCAGTTCGCCGAAGAACCTGCCGAGGGTAAGGTTGAGTGTCTCGCCGGCCGGCGTGAGGCGCAGGCCTCGCCCGTTCTTTTCAAACAGGCTGACCCCGATGTCATTGGCAAGTTTGGTGATACGGCGGCTGACGGCGCCGTGCGTGAGCGCCAGCGAGTCCGCCGCAAGCCGGACCGAGCCCAGCCGCGCTGTGGCTTCGAATGCCCGCAGGTCGTCGAGCGAAGGAATGTCTGAACGATCCATTGGTGACAATATATCACCGGTATCCCTCAGAAACTATCGCTTTTCATAGCTTGATGAGGTTTTGATAATTGATGCATGCGCACCAGTTACCAGCCCAACCAGTCCAGTCAGCCCAGCATGGCGATCCTCGCCGACGACCTGACCAGCGCGGCGGATGGCGCGGCACCTTTCGTCGCCCGTGGCCTGACGGCGGCGATCGGAAGGGGCCAGCTTCCGCGCCAAGCGGCCGGGGTGGTCGCGGTCGACAGCGCTTCGCGGTCCGCGACGTCGTCGCAGGCATTCGATCGTGTCGCCCGATTGACCGGCCAGCTTGCCGGCCGGGACCTGCTCTACAAAACGGTGGACTCCACGCTGCGCGGCCACATCACGGAGGAGCTTGAAGCATGCTTTGCGGCGAGCGGCCGCAAATCCATGGTGTTTGCACCGGCTTTCCCCCAGGCCGGGCGGACGACGGTGGGCGGCATCCAGCTCGTTGACGGCATACCGGTCTCGCGGAGTTCGTATGGCCAAGACCCCGTACATCCCGCGCGCCGTTCCGCGCTGGCCGACCTGGTCCCGAAGTGCATCAAGAATGTCACGCTGCTCGATGCGCTGACGCAGGAAGAACTCGACTCGCGGATTGCTTCCATTGAGGAGCCGGAGTCGGTCCTCTGGGTTGGCTCTCCCGGGATGGCTGCGGCGCTGTCGCGGCGTTTTGCGCCGGCGAAGACTCCGGCGCCATCGATCGGTGGCATCAGCAGCGATGTGCTGGTCGTCATCGGCAGCGCGAACCTGCGCAGCCACCTACAGGCCGACCAGCTCCAGCAGGCCGGCGGCGTCATGCTGCTGCGCGGACCCAGGACGCGCGAGCAGGACCCGGCCGCGCTGCTGCGCCGTATTGCGCAAGACGCGGCCGGGCAGCTTCAAGACCCGCGCTTCGGCGCGCTGGTCGCCACCGGCGGCGACACGATGGAAGCCATCCTGGATCTTCTCAATGTCCGTGAGTTCGAGATCCTGCAAGAACTTGATCCCGGATTCCCGCTGGGCCGCGCCAGGCTTGGCGATGGGCGCTCGCTCCTGCTCGGCATGAAGGCCGGCGGCTTTGGCGGCGATGACGCCCTGGAGCGCGCCGTCGCGCGGATACGTGGAGCAACCCAACCTTTATGAACGGATTCACTGTGAAGAATATTTCCCCCCCGCTTGCCCTGACCATGGGCGACGCATCCGGCATCGGGCCGGAGATCGTGGCGAAGGTACTGGCGAAGGGCGGCGAACGCGTCGTCGTGTTCGGCAGCCATGTCGTCATGCAGGACGCCGTGCGCCGGCTCGGGCTGGACATCGAGGTACGGCGCATCCGGGCGCCCGATGCGGCCCGGTTCCAGCCGAAGGTCATTGAGGTCGTCGAGGCCACCCGCATCACCGAGCCGCCGCCCATCGGGCAGATCAGTGCGATCTCCGGGCAGGCCGCCTTCGATGCCATCGTTGCAGCGATTGCAGCGGCGAAGTCCGGCGAAGTGAGCGGCGTCGTCACGGCGCCGATCAACAAGGAGGCCATGGCCAGCGCGGGAATCCGCTACCCCGGCCATACTGAAATCCTGGCCGACTACGGCGGTGCCAAGCGCGTGGCGATGATGCTTGCGAACGACGACATCCGCACGGTGCTTGTCACCATCCACACGTCGCTGCGCAAAGCGATAGAACAAGGTGATTTCGACGCCCAGATGTCCGCCATCCGGCTTGCGCACGAGGGTGGGAAGGCGCTCGGCTTCGCGGCCCCGCGTGTCGCCGTGGCGGGCCTTAACCCGCATGCGGGTGAAGGGGGCCTCTTCGGGGACGAGGAGATCAGGATCATCCGGCCCGCAATCGAGGCGGCCCGCGCCGAGGGCATCGATGCCACCGGCCCTTATCCGGGCGACACGGTCTTCATGCAGGCGCGCCAGGGCCGATTCGACGTTGTCGTGGCCCAGTACCACGACCAGGGGCTGATCCCCGTGAAGTACCTCGGGCTGGAAAAAGGCGTGAACATCACGCTGGGCCTGCCCTTCGTGCGCACCAGCCCGGATCACGGCACGGCATTCGACATCGCGGGCAAGGGTGTCGCAGACCATGCAAGCCTGGAAACGGCGCTTGCCTATGCAAAGCGCCTCGTCGCCGCGAAAACCAAAACGAACTAATTCAAAAAGTCAAAAGTCAAAAGTCAAAAGTCAAAAAGGAAGCACCATCATGGGCCTACGTTTCATCTTCATGCTTACACGCAACGACCGCACGGTTCCGGACGCGTCGCAGCAACTTCAGACTGCGCTCAGCCTCGGCGTGCGGCACATGGGCTTCAAGGACATCGGCTTGCCGATCGAGCAGCTGAAGGGCCTCAATGCGGCCATCAAGGCGGGCGGGGCAAGCTCCTATCTGGAAGTCGTGTCGCTGGACCGCGAAAGCGAAATTGTGTCGGCAAAGGCGGCCGTCGAAATCGGCGTTGACGTTCTTCTGGGGGGCACACGCGTTGACGACGTGCTGCCCATCCTCAAGGGCACCGGCATCCAATACTTTCCGTTCGCCGGCCGGATCACCGGCCACCCCAGCGTGCTGGAAGGCAGCATCGAGGAAATTGTTGAAAGTGCCAAGGCGATCACAGCCAAAGATGGCGTGCATGGCCTGGACCTGCTGGCATACCGTTCGGCGGAAAACGTGCCCGACTTGATGAAGGCCGTGTGCGCGGCGGTCTCCAAACCTGTCTTCATGGCGGGTTCGATCGATACCCCCGAACGAATTGCCGTCGTCCAGAATGCCGGCGCGGCGGGTTTTACGATCGGTACTGCGGCTTTGGACGGCAAATACCCGGCCGGCGGGAAGGACGTGCCAAGCCAGCTCAGCGCCATCATTCGCGACGTCGCTGCCCTGAACAAACACCTTTCGCCGATTCGCAAGAAGAACCTGTCAACTGCGCCTGCCGGCAAAGCCGAGGGCCAGGTCAACAACTTGCAATTCAGGGTGGCCAGGTTCGAGGGAAGCTCTCCCTGGTCATTTCGGCAGCACGGCGATGAACTGTTCTTTGTTCATCGGGGACGCCTGCTCATGAGGTTTCGCGACCGTGAAGAGATTGTCGAGCCGGGGGAGTTCATCGTCGTACCGCATGGCGTCGAGCACTGTGCGGTGGCTTTGGACGGGGAGGCATGTGAAGTGTTGCGAGCAACTACGACCGTGTTTTGCCAGTGAGAAGCCGCGATGCCTTGACGAGGCCGTGATCCGCACGGCCTCGCGCGGCAAGCCTAGAAATCAGCCACTTTGCCCCACATCGACTCCTTGAACCGGGCGGGGTCAAAAGGCTTCGGATCGAAGATCGGTTGGGCCCCCGACACGATGTCGGCGATCAGGTGGCCCGCGCCGGGGCCGATGCCGAAACCATGTCCCGAAAAACCCGCGGCCAGGATGAGGCCGGGCACTTGCGGCAGTTCCCCGATGCCCGGCACGCCGTCGGGTGTGCTGTCGATGTAGCCCGCCCAGGTGTTGGCGATGCGGGCTTCGCGCAGCACGGGCAACAGGTCGACGGCACGGCGGTGGATTTCGCGGACACCGGCGGGGTCGGGCGTCGGGTTGAGGATACGCGCCCGTTCCATCGGGGTGGGGGCGTCCAGCTTCCATCGCGCACGGGTTTCGTGGCCCCAGCGTATGCCTTCCAGGCCGCCGGGAAACACGTTGCGCCAGCGCTTGGCGAACATCGGGATGAACTGCGGCGCAAAGCGCAGCAGCTGCGGCGTGGGGTCGGCGCGCCCACGGCCGCTGATGGCCAGGACGTAGTGGCCGTCGGGGCGCCGGGTGACGGCGACGCGCGGGCTGGTCAGCGCGGCCGGCAGTTGCTGCGCCACCGGCGACAGGCGCACGATGGATTGGCGTATCGTGGCGAGCGGAAATTGCACGCCGAGCTGGTTGCAGAACGAGGACGCCCACGCACCGCCCGCTAGCACGGCCGTCCTGGTCTTGATGGTCCCCGCTTCGGTCACGACGCCGCTGAGCCGGCCGCCCTCCATCTCGATGCCGCGCGCGGCGCAGTTCTGGTGGACGCTGCCGCCGAGCTTCATGAGCGCGGCAGCCACCGCGGGCGCCGCCTTGGCCGGGTCGGCCGTCCCGTCGCTGGGTGAGAAGACGCCGCCTTTCCAAGCGCGGCCGGTCGCCTGGCCACGCTCCGAAGCCTCGCGGCCGCTCAGCATGTGTGTGGTCACGCCGGCGGTCGTCGCGAATTCGCGCCACTTGGCCCAGCCGGCAATCTGGGCCTCGTCATCACTGAGGTACAGCAAGCCGCAGCGCGTGAAGCCCGTGTCTTCGCCGCTGTCGGCGGCAAACTGGTCCCAGAGTTCGAGGCTTCGGGTGGCCATGGGCAGTTCGCGCGCGTCGCGGTTCTGCTGGCGGCACCAGCCCCAGTTGCGGCTCGATTGCTCGGCGCCGATGTGGCCTTTTTCGACCAGGGCGACCGACAGCCCGCGCTTGGCCAGGTAGTAAGCAGTGAAGACGCCGATGATCCCGCCGCCGATCACGACGACGTCGGCGCTGGCCGGCGGGGTGCTGGAAGTCTCGAGGAGGCGCAGGGGCTGGGGCTGGGACATGGATGGATTCTGGTCGTTGCTGGGTGTCTGCATTTTTTGTACCAAGGCCGCGCTCATGCTGTCTCCTCCTGCCCGAAGCCCAGGATCGCCTTGGTCTCCAGGTATTCCTCAAGGCCTTCGATGCCGTATTCGCGGCCGTTGCCCGAGCGCTTGTAGCCGCCGAAGGGGGCATGGGGGCTCCAGGCCGGGTAGTTGATGTGCACCTGCCCGGACCGGATGCGCGCCGCCACCGCCCGCGCCGCGGCCAGGTCCTGGCCCTGCACGTGCGCGCCCAGGCCGTAGACCGTGTCGTTGGCGATCTCCACCGCCTCGTCCACGCTGTCATAGGCGATGATCACCAGCACCGGCCCGAAGATTTCTTCCTGCGCGATCTGCATTTGGGAGTGAGCCGAAGAGAAGATGGTCGGGCGGCAATAGAAGCCGCGCTCCAGGCCCTCAGGCCGGCCCGGGCCGCCGCAGACGAGGCGCGCGCCCTCGGCAATCCCGATGCCAATCATTTCCTGCACCCGGTTGAACTGCGCGCGGTTGGCCACCGGGCCGTGCGTGGTCTGCGGCGAGCGCGGGTCGCCCACAACAAAGCTCAAGGCCGCTTCCAGCGCGATCCGTTCAACTTCCTCGAGGCGCTCGCGCGGCACGATCATGCGGGTCGGTGCGCTACACGATTGGCCGACATTGCGAAATGCTGCCCCCACGCCGGCGGGCACGGCGCGCACCAGGTCCGCGTCCGGCAGGATCACGTTGGGCGATTTGCCGCCGAGTTCCTGGGCCACGCGTTTGACCGTCGGGGCCGCCGCCTGGGCCACCAGCACGCCGGCCCGGGTTGAGCCGGTGATCGAGATCATGTCCACGTCCGGATGTGCCGACAGCGCAGCGCCGACTTCGGGCCCATTGCCGCTCACCAGGTTGAACACGCCCGGCGGGATGCCGGCGTCTTGCACCACCTCGGCAAACAGCAAGGCGCTCAGGGGCGACAGCTCGCTGGGTTTCAGGACGACGGTGCATCCGGCTGCCAGGGCGGGGCCGACCTTGGCGGTGATCTGGTAGAGCGGCCAGTTCCAGGGGGTGATCAGGCCGCACACGCCGATGGCTTCGCGCTGGATAGTCACGTCGCCTCGGTGGGAGAGAAAGGGATAGCCGGCCAGGTTGTCCCGGGCCACGCGGATGTGTTCGGCCGCGACCGGCACCTGTGTGCTGCGCGCAAACCCGATGGCGGCGCCCATCTCCAGCGAGATCGCCTGGGCGAAGAGTTCGGCCCGCTCGAGGATCAGGGCATGGATGCGGCCGAGCAGCAAGGCCCGGCTCTCGGGAGAACTGACAGACCAGGTCGCGAAGGCGCTGCGAGCGGCGGCCACAGCCACCCCGACATCTTGTGCGGTTCCCAAGGCGATCCGCGCGATGGGTTCTTCGGTCGACGGGTTGATGACGCTGGCCCGGGCTTGCCCCGCGGGCAGGACCCACTCACCGTCTATGAACAGGCGATCCAGCCGGCCGGCGGCTTTGAGCTGCTCAACAAGGGAGACGTTCATGGGCGTTTGCCCTTCGCGGCGGTGCGGCGGATTCCGCGCTGCCCCGCGGTGAAATTGCCTTTGCGCAACCCGCGCATTGTGTCGTCATATTCCATGCTTGCCCTCTCAAAAGAATCGAAGTCATGGTACGCCCTTGACCGGAATTGATCTGCCGTTTAAGCGTGGGCATTCGGCATGAACGGTGCGCAAGCGGCGCACAACCGCAGCATCTGCGGCGATGGTTCAATAGCATTCATTGCATGGCGCCGGTGAACCGGCACAGGCTTTGCACCACCTTTCAAGGAGGACGCTTTCATGACCCTTCGCCCGGAGTCCATCGGCTTCGATTGCCGCGGCACCCTGACTGGTTTCCCCATGCGCCGGATGGGCCTGTATGCGCCGCGGCATCGCAAGGGCGGGCGGCCCCGGCAGGGCAGCACAAGCCGTCGGGGGCGCGCCGCACACCATGCCGCCGGCTATCCGCAAAACCGCAGTTTTAACCAAGCGCCCCGGCGTGATCGAGGTATATCCCCGGTCGGCAGGTGCTCCAATGCCTTTACCCCACCCACGAGATGACTAGGAGAAAACCATGGCAGATAACAAGCAGCTGGACGGCCTGATCGGCCCCGAAGAGAGCACACGCATCCTGGGTGCGTTGCAACGCGGCGCGAGCCGGCGCGATGTATTGGCCATGTTGACGGCCGGCGGCATGCAGGCGGCCCTGGCCGGCAGCATCGCGGGCTTTGCCGCGAATGCACAGGCGCAAACGCCAACGCCGCGCAAGGGCGGCCGCATCAGGGTCGCCGAAGCCACTTCCGGGGTGAGCGACACCCTGGACCCGGCCAAGCAGGGCAACGGCACCGACTATTCCCGCGGCTTCATGTTCTACAACGGATTGACCTACCTGGACGCGAGCCTGACACCGCAGCCCCAGCTGGCCGAGGAGTTCAGCACCAAGGACGCCAAGACCTGGATATTCAAGCTGCGCAAGGGCGTGACCTTCCACGACGGGAAGCCGCTCACGCCGGCCGACGTGGTGTTCTCCATCATGCGCCACAAGAACCCGGCCATCGGCTCCAAGGCCAAGGTACTGGCTGACCAGATCGAGGACGTGACGGCCACCGGCCCCAATGAAGTCACCATCCGCCTGGTGGCCCCCAACGCCGACCTGCCGGCCATCCTGGGCACCTACCACTTCCACATCGTCAAGGATGGCACGACCGACTTCAACGCGGGCATCGGCACGGGGCCGTACAAGGTCAAGGAGTTCAAACCCGGCGTGCGCGCGATCGCCGTGCGCAACGACAACTACTGGAAGTCCAACCGGCCTTACCTGGACGAGATCGAGCACGTGGGCATCAGCGACGAAACGGCGCGCGTGAACGCGCTGCTGGCGGGTGAACTTGATCTGATCGGCCGGGTCAACCCGCGCTCGATCGACCGCGTCAACGCCAGCGGCAAGGCAGCCATCTTCGAGACCAAGGGCGTTTCGTATACCGATCTGATCATGCGGCGCGACAGCGGCCCGGGCAGCAACCCGGACTTCGTGCAGGCCATGAAGCTGCTGTTCAACCGCGAGCAGATGCTCAAGTCCATCCAGCTGGGCCGTGGCGTCGTGGCAAACGATCAGCCCATCGATCCGGGCAACCGCTTCTTCTTCAAAGGCCTGAAGCAGCGCCCCTACGATCCCGAGAAGGCGAAGTGGCACTTGAAAAAGGCCAATCTGGGCAGCGCCACGATCCCCGTGGTGGCCTCGACGGCCGCCACCAGCTCGGTGGAGATGGCTCTGGTGCTGCAGCATGCGGCGCGGCAGGCCGGCCTGAACCTGGACGTGCGCAACATGCCGGCCGACGGCTACTGGTCGCAGCACTGGATGAAGCACCCGGTCAATTTCGGCAACATCAACACGCGCCCCACGGCCGACCTGGCCCTGACCCTGTTCTTCAAGTCCGACTCCCCCACCAACGAGTCCGGCTGGAAGAACGAGAAGTTCGACCAGTTGCTGGTGGCCGCGCGCGGCGAAACCGACCAGGCCAAGCGCGCCCAGATGTACGCCGACATGCAGGTCATGATCCACAACGAAGGCGGCATCGGCATTCCGATGTTCCTCTCCAGCCTGGACGGCCACAGCAAGAAGCTCAAGGGCCTCAGCCCCATCCCGCTGGGCGGGATGATGGGCTCGAGCTTCGCCGAACACGTCTGGATAGAAGCGTGACTCCCCCCCGTAGCGCCTTCGGCGCTTCCCCCTCGAGGGGGCGCCCTCTGCGGCCCGGCAAAGCCGGTTCCGCGCGGGCACTTGGATGGAAGAGCCTCGTATGAACATGACGATCTTGCGATTGGTCGGCGGCCGCATCCTCGCGGGCCTGGGCTCGCTGCTGGCGGTGTCGGCGGTGGTGTTCGCCATCACCTCCGTGCTGCCCGGCGACGCGGCCGAAGAGACGCTGGGGCAGGACGCCACGCCCCAGGCGGTGGCGGCGCTGCGCAAGGAGATGGGACTGGACCGCAGCGCGATGCTGCGCTACTTCGACTGGCTGGGCGGCATGGCCAAGGGCGACATGGGCAAGTCCGTGGTCACCGGCATGCCTGTGGGTGAGGCCGTCGCCAGCCGCCTGCCGGCTTCGCTGCAGCTGGCAGCGGTGACGACGGTGTTTTCCGTCCCGCTGGCCCTCGGCCTGGGCATTTTGTGCGCCTTGCGGCGCGGCTCGGCTTTCGACCGTTTCACCAGCATGGCGACGGTGGCCGTCGTGTCGGTGCCGGAATTCCTGGTGGCCACGCTGGCCGTGCTGGTGTTCGCGGTGCAGCTGAAATGGCTGCCCGCGCTCTCGTACGCGGTCGACGTTTCGTCGCCGGGCGAGATGCTGCGCTCCTTCGCGTTGCCGGTGCTCAGCCTGGGCAGCGTGATCGTGGCCCAGATGCTGCGCATGACGCGCGCGGCCGTCATCGACCAGCTGGCCGCGGCCTATATCGAGATGGTGCGGCTCAAAGGCGCGAGCGCCGCGCGCACCGTGCTGTTCCACGCGCTGCCCAACGCCATCGGCCCCATCGCCAACGCGGTGGCGCTGAGCCTGTCTTACCTGCTGGGCGGCGTGATCATCGTCGAGGTGATTTTCAATTACCCGGGCATCGCCAAGCTCATGGTGGACGGCGTCGCGCAGCGGGACATGCCGCTGGTGCAGGCCTGCGCCATGATCTTCTGCTCGGCCTACCTGGTCCTGGTGATGCTCGCCGACGTGTGCGGCATCGTCTCCAACCCGCGATTGAGGCATCAATGAGCACCGCAGCGCGCAGCGCGAAGGTTTTCCTATGAATATTGCAACACTTGTTCCTTCGGCGGCCGCCACCCGGCGCCGCGCCTGGCTCGCGGGCTGGTCGCGTGCCGGCAAACTCGGGCTGGCCGTATTGGCGTTCTGGGTGGCCGTGGGGATCTTCGCCTGCTTCGTGCCAGACAGCGCGCTGGGCGAAATGTCCGACGCCGGCGTGTTCCAGGGCATGAGCGCGCAGCACTGGCTGGGCACCGACTACCTGGGCCGCGACATGCTCACGCGCATCGTTGTCGGCACACCCTACACCATCGGTGTGGCCTTTGTCGCCACGCTGATCGCCTGCGGCGTGGGGGCGGTGCTCGGCCTGCTGGCCGCCGTGGCGGGCGGCGCGGTCGACGCGGTGCTCAGCCGCGTGCTGGACACGCTGGTGTCCATCCCGAGCAAGATGTTCGCGCTGGTGGTGATCGCCGGTTTTGGCTCCTCGGTCCCGCTGCTGATCGCGGTGACGGCCGTCGTCTACGCGCCGGGCGCCTACCGCATCATCCGATCGCTGGCCGTGAACATCAACGCCATGGACTACGTGCTGGTGGCGCGTGCCCGCGGCGAACGCCGGGCCTACATCATGCGCCGTGAGATCCTTCCCAACATCACCGGCCCGCTGCTGGCCGACATGGGCCTGCGCTTCGTCTACGCCCTGCGCCTGCTGGCGAGCCTGAGCTTCCTGGGCCTGGGTGTGCAGCCGCCGATGGCCGACTGGGGTTCCCTGGTGCGCGAGAACCTCGGTGCCTTGCCGGTGGGCGGTGTCTCCGTGCTCGCCCCGGCCTTCGCGATCGCCGTGCTGACCATCGCGGTCAACCTGGTGATCGACAACCTGCCGGGACATACCGACGCAGACCGGGAGAAACATTAATGGGTGCCACTGTCCTCGTGAATGACTTGCGCGTTGTGGCGCAGGCCGCCGGCGGCGAAACCGAGATCGTCAAAGGCGTTTCCTTCCGCATCGAGCCCGGCGAGGTGCTGGCGCTGATCGGCGAATCCGGCTCCGGCAAGACCACCATAGGCCTGGCGCTCATGGGCTATGCGCGGCACGGCTGCCGCATCGCCGGCGGCAGCGTGCGCATCGGCGACACCGATGTGCTGGGCCTGTCTGAATCCGAACGGCGCCGCCTGCGCGGCCGCCGCGTCTCTTACATCGCGCAGAGCGCCGCCGCTTCCTTCAACCCGTCGCGCACCATCATGGACCAGGTGGTGGAAACCGCCCACATCCATTCGCTGATGCCGCGCGCAGAGGCCGAGAAAAAAGCCGTGACGCTGTTCCGCGAGCTGGCGTTGCCGCAGCCCGACAGCATCGGCCAGCGTTATCCGCACCAGGTCTCGGGCGGGCAGCTGCAGCGCCTGATGGCCGCGATGGCGCTGATGAGCGACCCGGACCTGGTGATCTTCGACGAGCCCACCACGGCGCTGGACGTCACCACCCAGATCGAGGTGCTGCACGCCTTCCGCCGCGTGGTGCGCGAGCGCCAGACCACGGCGGTCTACGTCACGCACGACCTGGCGGTGGTGGCCCAGATGGCCGGCCGCATCCTGGTGCTGCGCGACGGCGCCGAGCGCGAGATCGGCACCACGGCGCAGATCATCAACACGCCGAAGGACGACTACACGCGTAGCCTGATCGCCGCGGCGAATCCCAAGGCGCGCAGCGGCGAGACGGTGGCCGAGGGCGCCACGCCGTTGCTTCAGGTGCGCAACCTGGTCGCCGGCTATGGGCCCCTGGACAAGCACGGCCGGCCCGCCTCGCCGGTGCTCGACGATGTGAGCCTGACCCTGTACCGCGGCCAGGCGATCGGCGTCATCGGCGAGTCCGGCTCCGGCAAGACCACGCTGGCCCGCGCCGTCGCCGGCCTGATAGGCCCCGCCGGCGGCCAGATCATGTTCGACGGAAAGCCGCTGCCGCGCCTGGTGTCGCAGCGTTCGCCCGAGGAACTGCGCCGTATCCAGATCGTGTTCCAGATGGCGGACACGGCGCTCAATCCTTCGCACACCATCTCCGACATCCTCGCGCGGCCGCTGCAGCTGTACCGCGGCCTGAAAGGCGAGGCGCTGGACAAGCGCATCGCGCAGTTGCTCGACCTCGTGCAACTGCCGCAGGCCTGCGCCCGGCGCCTGCCTGCCGGGCTCTCCGGCGGGCAGAAGCAGCGCGTCAACCTGGCGCGCGCGCTGGCCGCCGACCCCGACCTGATCCTGTGCGACGAAGTCACCTCCGCGCTGGACACGGTGGTGGGCGCTGCCATCCTGGACCTGCTGGCGCAGCTGCGCAAGGAACTCGGGGTGTCCTACATGTTCATCAGCCACGACATGAACACCGTGCGCGCGGTGTGCGACGAGATCGTGGTGCTGTACGCCGGCCAGAAGGTGGAGTCGCTGACCCGGTCGGCTTTCGCGCATGCGCCGCGCCATCCCTACTTCCACCTGCTGGCCAACTCCGTTCCGGAATTGCGCCCGGGATGGCTGGACGAGGTCGGGGCGGCGCAGCGCGCGGCCCTGCCGCTGGTGCAGGCGCCCGTCGACCGCGCGGGCATCTGCAGCTTCCTGGACCGTTGCCCCCTGCGTGTGGCCGGCCTGTGCGACAGCAAGACGCCGCCGCGGCATGAGCTCGAAGGCGGCGTGGAAGTCTTCTGCCACCGCAGCGCCGACGAATTGCTGAAGCTGCAGCAGACCCAGGTGCAACCGCGCGAGTGCACGGCCTGATCCCTAAGGCCCGGTCCCGTGAGCGCCGCGCGCGCCTGGAGATCGGCGCCTGGGCGCCAGCGTGAATTTTTTCTGAACTGAACTTGATTGAACTGACATGCAAACACTGAACTACATCGCGGGCCGCTGGCAGGCGGCCCAGGACGGCCGCCAATTCGAGGTGCGCAATCCCGCCGACGACAGCCTGATCACCCTGGCGGCCGACGGCGGCGCGGCGGACGCGCGGCTGGCCGCCGACGCGGCGGCGCAGGCGCTGCCCGCCTGGAAGGCACGCCCGCCGCGCGAGCGCTGCCTGATCCTCAAAAAATGGCAGGCGCTGATCGAGCGCGACGTGGAGCCGCTGGCCGAACTGATTTCACGCGAGCAGGGCAAGCCGCTCGCGGAGTCGCGCGGCGAAATCGCCTACAGCGCCGGCTATGTGGAGTGGTTTGCCGAAGAGGGCGTGCGCGCCCACGGCGAGATCATCGCCGCGCCGGTGTCCAGCAAGCGCTTTCTAGTGCTGCGGGAGGCCGTCGGCGTCGTCGCCGTGGTCACGCCCTGGAATTTTCCCGCGGCAATGATCGCGCGCAAGATCGCCCCCGCGCTGGCGGCTGGCTGCACGGTGGTGGCCAAGCCCGCTGAAGACACGCCCCTCACGTCTCTGGCCCTCGTGAAGCTGGCCGAGGAAGCGGGCGTGCCCGCCGGCGTGCTGAACATCGTGCCCGCCTCGCGCGAGCGCACGCCGGAAGTGGTGGGCGAGTGGCTGCGCGACGGCCGCGTGCGCAAGGTCAGTTTTACTGGCAGCACGGCCGTCGGCAAGGTGCTCGCGCGCGAGTCGGCCGGCACGGTCAAGAAGCTGTCGCTTGAGCTCGGCGGCAACGCACCCTTCATCGTGTTCGAGGATGCGGACCTGGACGCCGCTGTCGAGGGCCTGATGGCCGCCAAGTTCCGCAACGGCGGCCAGACCTGCGTCAGCCCGAATCGCGTGTTCGCGCACGAGGCCGTGCATGACCGCTTCGTCGACAAGCTGGCGGCCCGCGTGGGCGCCTTGCGGGTCGGCCCGGCCAGCTGGGCGGAGGCCGAGATCGGCCCCATGATTAACGGGCGGGCGGTGGACAAGATCGAGCGCCACGTGAACGACGCCGTGGCCAAAGGCGCGAAGGCGGTGGTGGGCGGAAGCCGCGTGCGCACGGAAGTCGCCAACGGCCCGAACTACTACGCGCCCACGGTGCTGACCGGCGCGACGACCGACATGGAGCTGTCCTGCGAGGAAACATTCGGCCCGGTGGTGCCCATATTCCGGTTCAGCAGCGAAGACGAGGTGATCGCGCAGGCGAACGACACGCCTTTCGGCCTGGCCGGCTATTTCTTTTCCAACAACATCAAGCGCGTCTGGCGCGTCGCCTCCGCGCTGGAGACCGGCCTGGTCGGCATCAACGAAGGCGCCATCGCTGCGCAGGCCGCACCCTTCGGCGGCGTCAAGGAATCGGGCTACGGCCGCGAAGGCTCGCACTGGGGCCTGGACGAATACCTGCACACCAAGTACGTCTGTCAAGGCAATTTGACATGAAGGTGCTGGTCCTCGGTGCCGGCGTCATCGGCACCACCACGGCCTATTACCTGGCCCGCGCGGGCCACGAGGTGACGGTGGTCGACCGCCAGCCCGGCCCGGCGTTGGAGACCAGCTACGCCAACGCCGGCCAGGTGTCGCCGGGCTACGCGGCGCCGTGGGCCGCGCCCGGCGTGCCGCTCAAGGCGCTGCGCTGGATGTTCCAGAAGCATGCGCCGCTGGCCATCGGCCTGGACGGCAGCATGGACCAGCTGCGCTGGATGTGGCAGATGCTGCGCAACTGCAGCCCGCGGCGCTATGCGGTGAACAAGGAGCGCATGCTGCGGCTGGCCGAATACAGCCGCGACTGCCTGGCGCGGCTGCGCGAAGACACCGGCCTGCGCTACGAAGGCCGCGAGGGCGGCACGCTGCAGGTGTTCCGCACCCAGGCGCAGCTCGACGCCGTCGGCAAGGACGTGGCCGTGCTGCGCGCCGCGGGTGTGCCCTATGAACTGCTCGGACCGGAAGACCTGGCGCGCGCGGAGCCGGCCATCGCCACCGAAGCGCTGGCCGGCGGCCTGCGCCTCCCCGGCGACGAAACCGGGGATTGCCATTTGTTCACCACCCGGCTGGGGCATCTGACCCAGTCCATGGGCGTGCGTTTCTCCTTTGGCGAGGCCATTGATCGCGTGGAGCTGAGCGCGGGCCGCGTGGCCGGCGTACTTCAGGGCGGCCGCCTGCTCACGGCCGATGCCTATGTGATGGCGCTGGGCTCGTATTCCACGGCCATGCTGGCCGAAGCGGTGAAGATTCCCGTCTATCCGGTCAAGGGCTATTCGATCACCGTACCCATTGCCGATGCGGACCGCGCGCCGGTGTCGACCGTGCTGGACGAGAGCTACAAGATCGCCATCACGCGTTTTGACCGCCGCATCCGCGTGGGCGGCATGGCGGAGCTGCGCGGCTTTGACCTGCGCCTGAACCCGCGGCGCCGCGAAACGCTGGAGCTGTGCCTGAACGAGCTGTTCCCCGGCGCCGGCCATGCCGAGGCCGCTACCTTCTGGACCGGCCTGCGGCCCATGACCCCGGACGGCACACCGCTGGTGGGCCGCACGCCGCTGCCCAATCTGTACCTGAATACCGGCCACGGCACGCTGGGCTGGACCATGGCCTGCGGCTCTGCGCGCGTGCTGGCCGACCTCATGAGCGGCCGCGCACCCGAGATCCGCGCCGACGACTTGTCGGTAGAGCGCTATGCGCAGCCTAAACCGCGGCCATCGACCGACCCCTTGACCGAACCCGGCCTGCGGACCTGAAGCCGGCGCGGTAAAACCGCCGCTCCTTCGGCCGGTGTGTGTACGGCCTGGGAGAAAACCTTGAGCCGGAAATTTGTCCGTTCGCTGATGGCTTCCGGGTTCAGAATCACATCCATGACAACAACTCCCAAACTGCTGGTCGAGTCCGCGGATGGCATCATGACCGTGTCCTTGAACCGCCCCGACAAACTCAATGCGATTGACAACGAGCTTGCCCGCGCGCTTCTTGCCGCCATTGACCAGGCCTCGCGCGACGATGCCGTCCGGGTGCTGCTGCTGCGAGGCAAGGGCCGGGCATTCTGTGCGGGGAGAGACGTCGGTGCGCCCCCCACCGAAGACGATTTGGTATTGGTGCAGGCTGTGTCCAAGGCGCTGGTGTCCCTGCCCAAGCCGGTGCTTGCTTCGGTTCATGGCTGGACTGTCGGCGCCGGCTTCGAGTGGATGCTCAATGCGGACATTGTGGTCGCGGGGGAAAGCACCCGCTTCAAACTGCCGGAGGCCTCCATCGGGGTGTTTGTGACCGGTGGATTGACCGCAACGCTACCCGCCTGTGCAGGCCTTGCACGCGCCAAGGCGCTGATGCTGCTGGGCGAGGAGTTCTCACCCGTGCAGGCGCTGGCCTGGGGGTTGGTCTGGAAAGTGTTTCCCGACCAGGAGCTCGAATTAGCGTCCCAACAAATCGGCGCCAGGCTGGTGTTGCTTCAACCGGCGGTTGCGGCCAGCTTCAAACGGGTCCTCAACGACATCGGCCTTCGCCATTTCGACGATGCCATCGCGCTGGAGAACGAGGCGCAGCGAGCGCTGGGAGGCTTGATCAACGTGGGTTGAGCAATTGCTGGACCACGATGTGCTTCACCTTGCGTTCGGTGCTGATGGCGTAGTAGTGCTCATTCACGCCTTCGCAAGCACCCAGCAAGCGGACCTGGTGCCGCCTCAGGAGGTCATCCTGTACCGACAGCGCCGCGGGGAAAACGCCCAGGCCGCTGCCGCCGAAGGTCTCCAGCAACGCGCTGTCCTCAAACTCACCGACAACGCGCGGGCGCAGCCCGTGTTGAAGCAGCCACTGGTCCAGCGGCCCGCGAACGGTGGAATGCGAAGTGGGCAACAGGACGGGCACCTTGCCCAGCGACGCGGGGAAATCCTTTTGAGCAAGCTTCCACCAATGCTGCGACGCATACCAGCCCATGCCCGAAATGCCCAGTGAATGGTTGTGCACCTTCAGGTGCGGATTGGACGGTGCGGGGTGGTCGGACAGCACGACATCCAGCCGGTGCATGGCCAGGTCGGCCAGGAGGTCGGCCATTTCACCTTCGTGGCAGACGAGCCGCAGGTCGGGTGTGCCCAGCACCGGCTGGAGCAGACGCTGCACCACCAGTTTCGGCAAGCCGTCCGCAATGCCTACCGTCAGCCGGACCGATTTCGCCTGGGCGGCGCTGCGCACCAGTTCGGGTAGCGCTTCGCCCAACTGAAAAATCTGCTCGGCCTGGCGCAGCGCCAGGTCGCCGGCTTCGGTCAGGGCCAGGCCCCGCCCGGCGGGTTTGAGCAGCTGGCATCCCAGGTCCCGTTCCAGTTCGCGCACTTGCGCACTGATGGTCTGGACCGCCATGTCCAGCCGCGCCGCGGCGTGCGACATGCCGCCTTCCTTGGCAACCACCCAGAAATAGTACAGGTGCCGGTAGTTGAATGCGAGGCTCATCTTCAGGTTTCACGGGATCGTTATTCAACAATTGTCTGCTTTTTCTTTGTGCATGAGAGTCCTATTCTGTAATGACCCCTCGCAGATTGTCTGCATCACGAAAGGAAAACCATGAACCGACCATTAGCTTTCCCAACTCAAACCGCCGGCTCCGGCTGGGTCGCCGGCATCGCGAAGCACAAGGTGCTCCGTAACACCTATGCCTTGTTGTCCATGACGCTGCTGTTCAGCGCCGCCATGGCCGCGCTGGGCGTCGTCTTCAAGCTGCCGGCCCCGGGGCTGATCATCACGCTGGCCGGGTATTTCGGCTTGCTGTTCCTCATCCACAAGGTGCAGAACAGCGGCTGGGCTGTCCCGGCGGTTTTTGCCCTCACCGGCTTCATGGGCTATACGCTGGGCCCTGTGCTGGCCATGCACCTGGCCCTGCCGAGTGGCGCGCAGGCGATGACGCTGGCGCTTGGCACGACGGGCGTGACCTTCCTGGCCTTGTCCGGCTGGGTGTTGGCCACACGGCGCGACTTCAGCTTTATGGGCGGCTTCCTGTTCGCCGGCATGGTGATCGCAATTCTTGCCGGTCTGGCGGCGATCTTCCTGCAGCTGCCCGCGCTGGCGCTGGCCGTGTCGGCCGTGGTGGCCTTGCTTTCGGCGGGAATGATCCTGTTCGAAACCAGCCGCATCGTGAACGGCGGTGAGACCAACTACGTGCTGGCCACCGTCAGCCTTTTTGTCTCGCTGTTCAATCTTTTCACCAGCCTGCTGAGCCTCTTCGGCTTCGGCGGCAGCAACGACTAATTCAAGGTCAAGGAGAAACTTATGAAATGCCCTCATTGCACCGACGTCACCCTGGTCATGACGGAGCGCCAAGGCGTCGAAATCGACTACTGCCCTCAATGCCGCGGCGTATGGCTGGACCGCGGTGAGCTCGACAAGCTCATCGCGCGCGACACGGCCGCCGCACCCGCGCCGCAGCCGGCCTACCAGCAACCGGCCCGCCGTCCCGACTTCGAGGATTCGGACTACCGCCACCACAGCGGTTATGGCAGGCGCAAGCCCAAGTCCTGGCTCAGCGAAATATTCGACTGAGCCAGGCAGCCCTCTCTTTCTCATCCATTTTTATTTCAGGAACACCATGAACACTTCTCTTCGCAGCACCGCTGCTACCGTGATCGCCGTGACCATCGCTTCAATGACCGTTCCCTCGCTGGCATTCGCCAAACGAATCGGCAGCGGGGGCCGATCGATGCCGGCCGCCCGGGCCGGCAATGCCCCAGCGGCCCCATCAGCTCCGGTGGCGGCCAAGGCCCCGGCACCCGTCGCCGTTCCCGCCACCACCGCAGCGCCGGCCGCCGCGGCCGCCCCCGCTGCCCGCGGGCCTGGCTTGATGGGCACCATGGGTGCGGTCGCCGTGGGCGCGGCTGCCGGCACTCTCGCCGGCAATGCGCTGGCCGGCAGCCCGGCATCCGACAAGGAAGCCAAAGCCAAGGACGCGGAGAAAGAAGCCCAGGACTTGCAACACAAGGCCGACGAAGCCAAACGCAAGGCCGAAGCCGCCCGCGCCGCGGTGAAGTGATGCGTGGCCCGTGCCAGCCGTCCGTGCGGCTGCCGGCCTTGCGCAATCCTGCAAGCGCGTGGCCACCGGATGCGGATGCTCAACCGCGTGCTTCGCCCAGGCGCGGCTCGGGCTGCGGCAGCTTGGGCGCCTTGTTTAGCAAGCCCAGCACCACCTGCAGCGCCATCGCCATCGCGCCGACGATGAACACGACGTCGCCGAAGGTGCGCACCCAGCGCAGGTTCTGCAGCAGGGGCTGCTGCATGAATTCCTCGCTGCGCGCATACCACAGGCCTTCGCTGACGCTGGCGTGGAACTGGATGATCCCGATGGGCAGCAGGCTCGTGAAGATCATCAGCACCAGGCCGGCGTTGAGGCCCCAGAACGCGGTTTTCATCAGCGGCGCGCTGAACCGGTAGTCCGGGCGCAGGTAGCGCAGCACCAGCAGCGTGAAGCCCAGCGCCAGGAATCCGTAGACCCCGAACAGCGCGGCATGCGCATGCACCGGCGTGGTGTTCAGCCCCTGGATGTAGTACAGAGACATCGGCGGGTTGATCATGAAGCCGAAGACACCGGCGCCCAGCATGTTCCAGAAGGCGACGGCGACGAAGCACATCATCGGCCACTTGAGGTTTTCCATCCAGGCGGCGCGCGCCTTGAGCCGCCAGTTCTCCCAGGCTTCGTGGCCCAGCACGATCAGCGGCACCACCTCAAGGGCGCTGAAGCTCGCGCCGACCGCCATCACCGGCGTGGTGGTGCCGGCGAAGTACATGTGGTGGAAGGTTCCGGGAATGCCGCCCAGCATGAACAGGGACGCCGATGCCAGGCTCGCGGCGGTGGCCATGCGTATCGAGACCAGGCCGAGCGTGGAGAAGATGAAGGCCAGTGCCGTGGTGGCGAAGACCTCGAAGAAGCCTTCCACCCAGAGGTGGACCACCCACCAGCGCCAGTACTCCATGACCGACAGGTGGGTGCGCTCGCCGTAGAAAAGGCCTGCGCCGTAGAACAGGCCGATGGCGCCCACCGAGGCGGTGAGCAGCGCCAGCAGGTTCTTGTCGCCGCCTTTCTTCAGAAGCGCCGGGACGACGCCGCGCAGCATCAGCACCAGCCACAGCAGGATGCCGGTGAACTTGCCGATCTGCCACAGGCGTCCCAGGTCCACGTACTCGTAGCCCTGGTGCCCGAGCCAGAAATTCCATTCGGGCGGCATCACCTGCGCGATCGCCAGGTAATTGCCGGTGAAGGAACCCACAACGACGAGGACCAGCGCCCAGAACAGCACATCCACGCCGGCCTTCTGGAACTTCGGGTCCTTGCCGCCGTTGATCAGCGGTGCGAGGAACAGGCCCGCCGCCAGGAAGCCGGTGGCGATCCAGAACAACGCGGCCTGGATGTGCCAGGTGCGGGTCAGCGAATACGGAAACCACTGCGAGACGTCGATGCCGTAGAACTGTTGCCCTTCGACGGTGTAATGCGCGGTAAACCCGCCGACGAACACCTGAAAGATGAACAATGCCACGACCAGGAACAGGTACTTGCCCAGGCCTCGCTGCGAGGGCGTGAGCGCAAAGGTGGTCAGGGGGTCGCGCGCGGCGGGTGCCGGCAGTGGCTCGTCATGGTCGCGCAGGAAGGCCCAGGCCCAGACCAGGAACCCCACGCCGGCCAGCAGCACCACGATGCTGGCGATCGACCAGACAATGTTCTCGCTGCTCGGCCGGTTGCCGATCAGCGGCTCGTGGGGCCAGTTGTTGGTGTAGGTGACTTTCTGGCCGGGACGCTCGGTCGCGGCGGCCCAGGCGGTCCAGAAGAAAAATTGCGTCATCTGCCGGCGCCGCTCGGCGCTCGGCAGCGTGTTCTCCTTCATCGCGAAGTGCTCGCGGCTTTTCTGGAGCGAGGGCGCGTCGGAGAACAACTTGTCGTAGTACCCGGCGGTCTGGGCGAGGGCCTGGACGCGGCGTTCCGACAGCTTCAGCACCTCCGCCTGGTCGACACGGTTGCCGCGGTACTCGGCCTTGAGCTGCTCGCGCAGCGCGGCTTGCGCCGGCCCGTCGAGCGCGGCGTAGGCCTTGCCGTGCAGCTGCTGCGCGGCCAGTTCCAGCCACGCGCCCAGTTCGCGGTGCAGCCAGTCGGCGGTCCAGTCCGGCGCCTGGTAGGCACCGTGGCCCCAGATGGAGCCCAGCTGCATGCCGCCCACCGACTGCCAGGCCGTCTGGCCGTCGAGGATGCCCTCACGGTTGAACAGGACCTTGCCGTCCGGTGCCGTCACCTGCGCGGGGATAGGCGGCGCCTGGCGGTAGACCTCGGTGCCGTAGTAGCCCAGCAGCGAGAAGGTGACGATCAGCACGCCGATCAGCGTGAACCAGAGTTTTTTGTATGAGCCCATGGGATTCTCCTAGGTCGAGGGTGAGGGGACGTGCTTACAGCACGCCGGCCTTGTAGACGCCGGGAACCGGCTCGCCGCTGACTTCAAGCACGCCCACCGCGCCCTTGCCGGCGCGCGACAAGGCGTGGTCCACCAGCAGGTAGCTTCCAGGGTGCTGGACCTTGATCTCGACGATGGTCGCGCCGCCGGGCGCCACCAGCGTGGTCTGCACGTCGTGCTTGATGCCCGTGAAGGAGCCTTCGCTGTACACGGTGTCGAAGATCTCGCCGATGACGTGGAAAGACGATATCTTGTTGGGGCCGCCGACGCCGAAGTAGATGCGCACGGTTTCACCCACCCTGGCCTGCAGCTTGTGGGTCTTGTTCAGCGCGCCGACTTCGCCGTTGAAGACGTAGTAGTCGGGCAGCTCATTGGCCATCTTCTCGAGGTCGGCCTCCTGGTGCCCTTTGGCCCCGTGCGGGCGGCCCGTGTACATCTCGCCCTGCATCACGTAGTACTCGCGGTCCACCTTGGGCAAGCCGTCCACGGGCTCGACCAGGATCATTCCGTACATGCCGGCCGCGATGTGCTGCGGCACCAAAGGCGTGGCGCAGTGGTACACGTACAGGCCCGGGTTGAGCGCCTTGAAGGTGAAGGCCTTCTCCTGGCCCGGAGCGACCTGCGTGTGTTCGCCGCCGCCGTGGCCGCCGGTCACCGCGTGCAGGTCGATCGAATGGATCATCTTGCTGTCGCGGGCATTGGCCAGCGTCAGCTCGATGGTGTCGCCTACGCGGGCGCGCAGCATCGGGCCGGGCACCTGGCGGTTGAAAGTCCAGTAGGTAAAGCTGGTGCCGTCGTCGAGCTTGCCGGGCAGCTCGACTGTTTCCATGCGGTACTTCAGGGTCCTGGGCGCCCGGGCCCCTGTGGCGGGAGGTACCGCGGCCGGGTTGGCGGCCACGCTGATGGCGGACGGATCGGCCGCGCGCTGCGGCACGGGGGCCGGGGTGTAGAGCGCAAGCGCGGCCTGGCTGGAGTCGCTGCCGGCCGGCGCGGCGCCTTGGGCGATGGCGGGGCCGTTGACTTGCAGCCGGCCTTCCATGCCGATCTGCCGGTGGCCGGGGATGGAGCAGTAATAGGTGAAAGTGCCGGAGCGCGGAACCTTGAAGCGCAGCGTAGCCTTGCCGCTACTGCCGTTGAACTTCGGCGAGGCGACGTTCAGTTCGGGGATCACCAGGTCGTGCTCCGCGCCTTCCCCGCTTTCCAGCACGATCTCGATCGTGTCGCCCGCGTTGGCCGTGAGGGTCGGGTTCACCTGTCCCTTGTCGCCGACGAACACCATTTTTCCGTCGACGATGTTGGTGTGCAGTTCGTAACGCTTGATCCCGGCGGGTGTCGCAGCACTTGACGTGGCGCCGGATGCGGCAGCGGCATGTGCCGGGTGCGCAGCGGGCTGCGCCTGCACGGACAAAGCCGCGGCGAGGATGCAGATGGCGGCGGCGATGGCGCCTGGGGGCAGGGTCCGTTTCATGTGGCTTTTCCTTGGTCTTTTGTGCCGGTTCGGCAGTTCCGACTGTGGGGGCGGCGAGCCACGCAAGCTTGTCTTAGATCAACACCTTGCCAAATAGAAGAGCCATGCCGCCTGAACAGGCGCCGATCGCCGGCGGCTTGCCGCACCGAGATATCCGGCCCGGTTGAAGGGGTATAGCCGTCGGGCAATCCGGGCATCAACACGCTTGCGTGATGCCCGGACTGCGTGCCCGGTACTCAGAAAAAAAGCGCCTTGTCCTGAAACCGGTGCGATGGGGTCGCCACGCCGACGCTACGCTTTCAGGAAGGCCAGCAAGTCCGCGTTGAGCCTGTCTTTTTGCGTGACGATCAGGCCGTGCGAGCCGCCTTCGTAGACGATCAGTTCGGAATTTTTGACCAAGGCCTTCGACAGCGCGCCTGAAATTTCGAGCGGCACGATCTGGTCGTCGCTGCCGTGCACGATCAGCGTCGGAACGCTGATCTTCTTCAGGTCCTCCCGGAAGTCGGTCTCGGAAAATGCACCGATCGCGTGATAGGCGGCGAGCATTCCCGTGGCCTGTCCCTGGCGCCAGTATTCTTCCCTGACGCCCTCCGATACCTTTGCGCCCAGGCGGTTGTAGCTGTAGTAGGGCATGGACACGTCCTTGTTCCACTGGGAGCGGTCAGCCTGGACAGCGGTGCGGAAGCCGTCGAAGACCTCCACCGGTGCGCCGTGGGGATTGGTCTGCGTTCTCAGCAGGAAGGGCGTGACCGCGGCGATCAGCGCCGCTTTCGCGACACGCTTCTCGCCATGGCGGCCGATGTAGCGGGCGACTTCGCCGCCGCCCATCGAATGCCCGACGAAGGTCGCCTGCCGGAGGTCCAGCAGTTCAACCAGGGTCGCCAAGTCGTCGGCAAATGTGTTGAAGTCGTAGCCCGTGCCGGGCTGGCTCGAACGGCCGAAACCCCGGCGGTCCAGCGCGATGACGCGAAATCCTTTGTGCAGCAGGAACATCATCTGGTTTTCCCAGGCATCCGAGGACAGCGGATAGCCGTGGCTGAAAACGACGGCCGGGCCGCTCCCCCAGTCCTTGTAATAGAGGATCGTGCCGTCTTGGGTGGTGAAGGTGCTGGAACCGAGCTTTGCTCCGGCGGTGCGAGCTTGAGCTTTGGCCTTGGCTTCAGCCAGGGCCGGCGCGGCGGCCAAACCGGCGGCGGCTACGCCGGCGACACCGAGCATGAGACTGCGGCGCGCAACACGTGCAGGCTCCGCGGCCTGGTTTTGATGAGGAAAGTTGCTGGTCATTTTTTCGTTCTGTGAGATGGGAATGGGCAGGAAAAGGCGTGGCGCTTAAAAGCCAAGGCGGCGAAGGTCATCCGCGTCAAGCGACTGGCCGCTGCGGTTCCTGATGCTTGGGCGGTCCGCCACCCTGGCGCGCCATGCCTGGAGTGCTGTGTGGTCCCTGGAAACGGAAATCCCGGCGACATCGGCAAAAAGCAGGCCCGCGAACAGCGTGATGTCGGCCATCGAAAAGTCCTCGCCAGCGACATAGGGCGTGGCCGCGAGCACCTGGTCGAAATACGCCAAGCCCGACTCCGCCTTGGCGCGCTCGCGCCCGGCCCATTCGCCGCGATGTGCCCAGTCCGGGCTCTTGAACGGAAGGAGGTCGGCGCCGAGGCCGGGCGTCCCATAGTGGAAGTAGATACCGATCGGATCGAGCACCATGGCCTCCGCGCGCCGTTGCATCATGTGGATCACGCCCTTTTCCCGGGGCGTCCTGCCCGTGAGGGTCGGTGCGCCGTCGAGGTTGTCGAGGTACTCCGTGATCGCGGTGCTTTCGGACAGGTACAGGCCGTCGTCGAGCTGGAGTACCGGCAGGACGCCGAGAGGGTTTTTGGCCAGAAAACTTTCCTGCTTGTGTTCGGCGCTGATGAGGCTGACTTTTTCAAATTCAATTTGGCCGTCCAGATGTTTTTCGGCCAGAACGATGCGGATACGCGCGGGATTGGGGGTGCCAGGGTTGTCGAATAATTTCATATGAGTTTTCAATAACTACCAAGTGGTAGATAGGTTAAAATGACGGATTTACCGATAGAGACAATCTCGAATGAGATGTTATCTACCTATCGATAGGTAGAATTTTAGGATCTCGCCGTCTTTGACGTCAAGCTTTTTTTAAAGGGGATGAGACATGGCTTCTTCAGCGATCGATACCAAGGAAGGCATCATGGCGGCCGCCCGGCTGATGGTGCAGGCCAGGGGATACAACGCCCTGAGCTTCCGTGAACTGGCCAAAGAGGTCGGCATCAAGAGCGCCAGCATCCACTACCACTTTCCGACCAAGGACGACCTGGCCGTGGCCCTCGCCCGGCGTTATACCGAAGACCTCGTCCTGCACCTGCAGAGCCTGGCGAGCAAGAGCAAAGACACCCACGAGCGGATGACGGGATACGCTGAAGTTTTTCGGGGCGCCCTGCTTAAAAGCAACCGGATGTGTTTGTGCGGGATGCTGGCCGCCGAGCGTGATGACCTCTCGCCTGAAGTACAGGCAGAGGTCGAGAAGTTCAACGCGGCCAATGTCGCCTGGCTGTCCGAGGTGCTGGCGACCCATGATCCGCTACAGAGCCCCGACGCGATTGAGCGCCGGGCGTTTGCCATCCTGTCCGCGGTGGAGGGCGCGCAACTGGTCGCCCGTGGTTGCGGTGATGTGCGCGTCTACGACAGAACCATCGACGCTTACCGGTCCGCAGGCTTGATGCCTTGAGGGGCGCCGGCATTCACACGTCAAGCGCCCTGCCGCTGCTGCTCCCTCTCCGCCAGCAGGTCGACAAAAGCACGGACCTTCGCGGGGCGAAAGCGCGCGGCCGGAAACACCGCATGGATGCCGCCCGAAGGCAGAAGCCACTGCGGCAGCACCTGGATGAGGCGACCGGCCGCAAGGTCGTTTGCCACCGCGTAGTCCGGCAGCACTGAAAGCCCCGCGCCCTGGCACACGGCTTCGCGCACGGCGAGTGTGGCGTCCAGAAAAATCGAGGCCTGCACGTGTACCGCCTGGCGCTCGGTCTCGTTGAGCGAGAAATTCCAGGTCAGGTGGTCGCGCAAGGCGGTGTTGGCGATGAAGGGCAGGCCGGCGATGTCTTGAGGGCCGGTGAGCCGCGCCACTTGCGGCTTCATGGCCGGCGATGCAACCAGCAATTGCCGGAAGGAGCCGATTTTTCTTGCCTGCAGGCTGGTCTCGGCCAGCCAGCCGACACGGATCGCCAGTTCGATGTTGCCCGACATTAGGTCCAGCGTCTGGTCTGTGAGCACGGCATCGACCTTGCACGCCGGATAGCGCTGGGTGAAGGCGGCGATGGCGGGCACCACGATGCCGACGCCATAGTCGAAGGGGGCGGTGAGCCGCAGCACGCCGGAGGGCTCCGCCGAGGTTTCGGCCAGGTCATCGAAGGCATCCCCGGCCTCGCGCAGGATCAGCGCGCAGCGCAGGTAAAAAGCCTGGCCCAGTTCGGTGGTCTGCACCTTGCGCGTGGTGCGCACCAGCAGCGATGTGCGGAACTCACGCTCCAGCCGGGCAACCTGCTGGCTGACCACCGCCTTGGTGATCCCCAGGCGATCCGCCGCCGCCGTGAAGGAGCCGGTTTCCACCACCGCCGCGAAGTAGGCCAGGCGCCTCAGGTTGCCCAGCCCGCCGAGGCCGCCTTCGTCTTGATTGTTTGCTTTAAACATACATTGTGTTTATCAGAGATGCCTTTAACAGTCAATGCATTGTGCCTACGATCACAGCCAGTGAGCAAAGAACGCAAAGAACACCTGGCAAAAACTCCAAAGAACCCATGACCAAGACCCTCTATTACCTGTTCGACCCGCTGTGCGGCTGGTGCTACGGCGCCATGCCGGCGCTGTCGGCCTTGAGCGAAGTTCCCGCTGTCAATATCGAACTGCTGCCCACCGGGCTTTTCGCCGGCGAGGGCGCAAGGCCTATGAATGCTGAGTTCGCCGCCTATGCCTGGTCCAACGACCAGCGCATCGAAGGCCTGACGGGACAGCGCTTCACCGAGCAGTACCGCGAGCGGGTTCTCGGTGATCGTCAACGGCTGTTTGACAGCGGCCCCGCCACCCTGGCGCTCACGGCGGTGTCATTGACGGCACCGGACCGGGAGCTGGAAGCCCTCAATGCGATCCAGACTGCGCGCTACGTGGATGGCCAGGACACGACCTCGCTGGAAACGCTGGCCGGCGTTCTGCGCGGGCTCGGCCTTGAACAGGCCGCCGTACTGGTGGCGCAACCCGATGAGGGTCTTCTCTCGGCCACCCAGTCCCGCACGGATCGTGCGCGGGCCTTGATGCGGGAGTTCGGCGCGCATGGCGTGCCCACCCTGGTGGTCGAATCCGGCGCGAAGCGCTGGGTCGTGAACCACGCGGCCTTCTATTCCAACCCGAGCGCGCTGGCCGGCGCGCTCGAGGCGGCCTGAGCCCGGCGCTGCCCCCATCCCCGCAACCCCTTTCAGTTAACTGTTCAAGAAGAAGGAAGAAGGAAAAACCATGACAACACGAAGAGAAGCAATCAAAATTGTAGCCGGCGCGGCTGTCGCGACGGCCATCCTAGGAGTGAAAAGCGCTATGGCTGCAAATACCCAACTGACCTGGAAACATTTCCCCGCCGGCGAGCACGGATTCTTCCGTGCCCCGGTACTGATCTCCGGCGAGCGTGAAGCCGTCCTGATCGACGCGGGCTTCACGCTTCCCGACGGCAAGGCCCTGGCCGAGGCCATCAAGGCCACCGGCAAAAAGCTCACGACGATTTACATCAGCCAGAGCGACCCTGACTACTACTTCAGCCTGGCGCCCATCAAGGCGGCGTTTCCCGACGCCAAGGTGATCGCCGCACCGGCGACCATCGCGGCCATCAAGGGCAATGTGGAAAAGAAACTCGCCACCTGGGGCCCGCAGCTCAAGGAGAACGGCCCACAGGCGCTGGCGGACATCGTGATGCCTGAAGCCTTTGACGGCCGCAGCCTCACCCTGGAAGGCCAGGCCATCGAAATCGTCGATGCCGACGGCCTGGCCAATCGCCGCTACATCTGGGTGCCTTCGCTGAACGCCATCTTTGGCGGCGTGCTGCTGTTCTCCGGCGTCCATGTGTGGACCGCCGACACCCAGGGCGCCGAGGCCCGCGCCGCATGGGTGAAGACGCTTGACGCCATGGCCGCGCGCAAACCCGCCGTGGTGGTCCCCGGCCACATGGCGGTCACGGCGGCGGTGGACGCAAGCGCGATCCAATACACACGCGACTACCTCGTGGCTTTCGAGGAAGTGCTGGCCAAGGCCGCCGACAGCGGCGCCCTCATCGCGGCCATGACCCGGCGCTACCCGAACGCCGGCATGGGCGTGGCGCTGCAGATCGGCGCCAAGGTCGCCAAGGGCGAGATGAAATGGGGCTGAAGCCATGATGTCGAATCTCGACATCGTCAGCGCCCACTACGCAGCTTCGGCTCAGGGAAACATCGGCGAGATGATGGCCCATGTCTCGCCCCAGGTGCGCTGGACCGAGATGGCGGGCTTTCCCTGCGCGGGCACCTGGGTCGGGCCGCAAGCAGTGGCCGACAACGTCTTTTCCGTGCTAGGCCGGGACTGGATCGGCTATCGCTTCGAACTGCAAAACCTCATCGACGCTGGTGAACACATCATCGGCGTGGGCAGCTACCACGGCACTTACCGCGCCACCGGAAAAGACATGCAGGCCCGCGTGGCCCATGTCTGGCATTTGCAGGACGGCAAGGTCGTGGCCTTCGAGCAATTCACGGACACGCTGCTGGTTCACCGGGCGATGGGTGACGCGGGCTGAGCGATTCCCGGCTGCTCCCCAGGCCAATCCTCATCGGCCTTCCGGCAACTTCGCAATCACCTTGATCTCGAACTGGAAGCCATACAGCCAGGTCACGCCGACGGCGGTCAGCGTGGGATGCGGCGCCTGACCCCAGTATTCCGGCACCACCTTCCAGATAGTCTCGAAGGTCGACTGCGGGTCCACCATGAAGACGGTGACGTCCACGACGTCGTCGAAGCTGGATCCCGCGGCTTTCAGGATGGCGTTCAGGTTGTCGAAGGCGAGCCGCACCTGCGTCTGCAGGTCGGGCTCGGGCGAGCCGTCCTCGCGGCTGCCGACCTGGCCCGACACGAACAGGAAACCGTTGGACTTCAGCGCCGGTGAATAGCGGTTGCGTTCATAAAGTGCCCTGCGCCCGGGCGGGAAAACGACGTCGCGTTGTGTCATCTCAATCTCCTTCATTCAAAAAATCAGGCCTGAATCGGCCCGTGGTTAACGATGAAGATACTGTAGGGCGCCGGGTCTTTCGGATAAACAGGCAAGCCTGTCCATCACTGTTCGTAGAATCCAAACAATCGATCACTATGGGGGCAGAGATGGACCGTTTCGATGCCATGCAGGCCTTCGCCCGCGTCGTGGAGGCGGGCAGCTTCACCAAGGCGGCCGAGACGCTGCACATGAGCAAGACCAGCGTGACACAGCTGGTGCAGCAGCTGGAGGCACGGCTGCGCGTGAAGCTGCTCAACCGCACTACGCGCCAGGTCAAGGTCACGGCCGATGGCGCGGCCTATTACGAGCGTGTGCTGCGCGTGCTGGCCGACGTGGACGATGCCGAGACCAGCCTGTCCGGCGCGTCGGCCTCGCCGCGGGGCCGGCTGCGGGTCGACGTGCCCAGCCCCCTGGCCCGCCTGATCCTGGTGCCGGCCCTGCCGGCCTTCCACGCGCGCTACCCCGAGATCCAGCTCGACATGGGCGTCAGCGACCGCATGGTGGACGTGATCGCCGACAACGTGGACTGCGTGGTGCGCGGCGGCGAACTGAGCGACCAGTCGCTGGTGGCCCGCAAGGTGGGCGACCTGCAACTCGGGGTGTATGCCGCACCGGACTACCTGGCGCGCGCCGGCACGCCCGCGCACCCGCGGGAGCTTGAGGACACGGAGCACCGCATCGTCGGCTTTCTGTGGGCGCGCACCGGCAAGGCCTTTCCCTATGCCATGCACAAGGGCGGCGAGAGCCTCAAGGTGCAGGGCCGCCACCTGTTTGCGTTCGACGACGGTAACGCCTACCTCGCGGCCGGCCTGGCGGGCCTGGGCGTGCTGTGGCTGCCGGACTATATGGCCAGGGAGCATGTGCTTCGCGGCGAGCTGCGGCCTTTGTTCGGGGACTGGCATCTTGATCCCATGCCGCTGTACGTGGCCTTCCCGCCAAACCGGCATGTCAGCGCCAAGCTGCGGGTGTTCATCGAGTGGGTGGCCGAACTGATGGCGCGGCACGCACCCGTCGCCGGCCCGCCGGCTAGCAAGACACGGACACCGCGTTAAATCAAATCATTCATTCAAGGAGCTTTCGATGGACATTCTTCGCCAAGCCCTGCTGCATATCCGCGCAGGGCGCTGGGATGAGGCGCACACCCTCGTGCAAAGTGATGAATCACAGACGGCCGCCTGGCTGCACGGCATCCTGCATGTCCAGGAAGGCGACCTGGGAAACGCCGAATACTGGTATGGCCAGGCAAAGCGGGATTTCAGCAGCCGCGGCACGCTTGAGGAAGAACTGGAGCGCTTTGAGGCCGGGCTGCCCCGATAAGCGCTTCGCCCTCAGGCACTGACGGCGGCCTGGCGGCGCAGCTCCGCGATGTCGCGTTTGGGCGGCGTGCCAAACAGCCGGCCGTACTCGCGGCTGAACTGCGACGGGCTTTCGTAGCCCACCTGGAATGAGGCGCTTGCCGCGTCCAGGTGCTCGTTGAGCATCAACCGCCTGGCTTCGTTGAGCCGCAGCCACTTCTGGTACTGCAAGGGGCTCATCGTGGTGAGCTGGCGAAAGTGGTGGTGAAAGGTCGGCGCGCTCATGTGCACGCGTCCTGCAAGTTCTTCAACACGCAGCGGCGAGGCGTAGTTCAGCTTGAGCCAGTCAATGGCCCTGGCAATCCTGTGGCCCTGGCTGTCCACCGAGGCGATCTGCCTCAAGAGTGCCGCCTGGTCGCTCAGCAACAGCCGGTAGTGGATCTCCCGCTGCACCAGCGGCGCAAGAACCGGCAGGGCCGCGGGTTCCTCCAGCAGGTCCACCAGGCGCTTGAACGGTTCAAGCAGGGCCGGCGTCACAGTGCCTATACCCACACTTTTGCCCGCGGAGCGATCCTTTACGGGCGGCAAGCCGCCCTGCGCGATCAGTTCCGCCAGCATGCGCAGGTCCAGCTTCAGCGCCAATCCCAGGCAAGGGTGTTTCGCGCTGGCCGAGATCACCGCCGAATTCGCGGGCAAGTCCAGCGAGGTGAGCAGAAAGCGGTCGGCGTTGTAGGGATAGGCCTCGCTGCCGACCACCAGCTGCTTGGCGCCTTGTGCGACCAGAACAATGCTGGGCTCGATCAGGCAAACCACGGGTGGCGAAGGCGCTTCACGGCGAAAGAAGCCCAGGTTGGCGATGGGCGTCGCGCAATCCCTCTTGCCGCCCGACCATGCCGAGATGCTGCGTGCCAGCGCCTCGTGCACAGAGCCCGGTGGCGCGGGGCGGTGCGGTCCCGTATCGTCTTTCAGTTTCATGGAGGCACTGTATCCCCAGCGTCCGGGCGATGTCCACAAAAACGCCGTGCCGCCAGAGGATCAGGCAAGAAAACCACCGGAATGCGCTACCGCATGGTGGTGTGAAACGCAAAAAATACCTGTACGCCGTTTGAGCGCAGTCATCGACAGGGCCGCGCCGGGTGTCGACTCTCAACCTTGAGAAATATTCAATGAAAAAACTGATCCTCATCCTGGCGCTTCTCGCCAGTTCATTCACTGCAACAGGAGCCAATATGCCCACCGGTGCCGACAACTTCTACACAAGCGACAAGGTGACCCTGCAAAAGGTCAGCTTCAAAAACCAGTACCACATGGACGTCGTGGGGAATCTTTTTGTCCCCAAGGGCATGGACCGCAATGCCAGAAATCCCGCGATCGTCGTCGGCCACCCCATGGGCGCGGTCAAGGAGCAAAGCTCCAATCTGTACGCGCAGAAGCTCGCCGAACAGGGTTTTGTGACGCTGGCCATAGACCTGTCTTTCTGGGGCGAAAGCGAAGGGTTTCCCCGCAACGCCGTCGCGCCGGAAATGTATTCCGAAGATTTCAGCGCAGCGGTGGACTTCTTGGGCACGCGGACTTTTGTGGACCGCAACCGGATTGGCGTGCTCGGGATCTGCGGCAGCGGCAGCTTTGCCGTCAGTGCGGCGAAGATCGACCCGCGCCTGAAAGCCATCGCAACCGTCAGCATGTATGACATGGGCGGAGTGACCCGCAACGGCCTCAAGCATTCGCAGTCAGTCGAACAGCGCAAGGAAATGATCGCCAAAGCCGCGGAACAGCGCTATGTGGAATTCATGGGCGGTGAAACCCGGTGGGGCAACTATCTSCCGGTGGAGCTTCCCAAGGACGCCGATCCCATCACGCGTGAGTTCCACGATTTTTACCGCACGCCGCGCGGCTGGGCCATCCCCGAAGGCCGGACCCTTGAGCTGACGCAGAACCGCGCCATTTCGACCGAGGTCAAGTTCGTCAACTTCTATCCCTTTAACGACATCGAGACGATCTCGCCGCGTCCCATGCTGTTCATCGCCGGTGCCGAAGCTCACTCCCGGGAGTTCAGCGAAGAGGCCTACAAGCTTGCTGGCCAACCCAAGGAACTGTTCATTGTTCCCGGCGCCGGCCACGTGGACCTGTATGACCGCGTGAATCTGATTCCGTTTGACAAGCTGGCTGCTTTCTACAAGGCCCATCTCAAGTAAGCCGGTCGCGGCCCCACTCTTCTAGCGGCGAACCAGCAGCTTCTTCATCTCCCACTGCGCAGCCGCATCAAGTTCCCGCAGGTAGCGGATCTCGCCGCCGCACTGCACGGCCACCGGCACGCCGGCTTCGAAGAGCAGGCGGTTGCCGGGCAGCCGCGGCACCTTGTCACCCGGCGTCAGGATGCCGGCGAGGTTCAAGGGGTCGACGGCCGAGATGGCGACCCGCTCATCCCCCGGCGTTTTGGCGATCCTGCGCAGGGCCGTGGCGGCTTCCGGCAGTGCGAACTGCTCGCCCGAAAAGCCGCTGACAAACCGGCCGCCGCGCACTTCGCCGCGCGCCTCCAGCCGGCGCAGCACGTAGAACAGCTCGCGCCACGGCGGCAGCCCGTCTTCGCGTTCCAGCAGCTTGCGGAACACCACACCATAGCGGCGCAGCAGCACGCGCGCGATGTGCTCCACGTGCGGTTCGGCCAGAGCGCCCGGCGCGGGCTCCAGCGGCCGCGGCCGCCGCGTCAGCGACCAGCGGCCCGCGTCTTCCATCGGGTCCAGCGCGCCGGGCCTGCGCCGCAGCTTGTTGCGTCTGTCTTCCGGCATCACCAGCGCGCGCAGCCCGGCGAAGGAATCGGACGTGGCCAGGCCGTGCGCGACCAGCTCGGCCAGCGCCTGTTCGGCCTGGGTGCCCAGCAGCCGCGCGTCATGCCGCAGGTCCGCAAAAAAGCTGGCCCCGTGTGTGCGCAACACTTCGAGCACCTGGCGCGCGGCGCTGGACAGCACCGGCTCAGCGCCCGCCGTGCCATCGCTTGCCGCCGCCGCGCCGGCCGCCTGCTGCCAGTGGGGCAGGGCGTCGCGCTCGCACAGCAGCACCGGCGTGCCGCGCACCGGCCCCGTCTTGCGGCCCGCCGCATCGCCGGCGTCCACCGGCCGCCACCAGGCCACGCGGCCCACGGCGCAGAGCTTGTCGAGCATGGCGGGCTGGTAGTGGCTGACGCGCGCCGCCAGCAGCTCCTCTTCCCAGGCCGCGGCCGGCGCCGCATAACCTTCAAGCTGGCGCAACACCTCGGCCAGCCCGCCTTCGCCTTCGCGGCGCTCGTCGCCTTCGCCAGTCTCCAGCTGATGCCAGCGGAACAGGAAACGCATGAACTGCGCCGGCGGCACCGGCTGGAACTCGGCGCGCAGTTTCTCGCGTGTGCCGCGGTGTATGCGCGCCAGCAGGCGCCGGTCGCACCACTCCTGCGCGCCGGCAGCGGTGAAGGCGCCGCGCATCACCGTGCCCTCGGCTTCAAGCTGCAGCAGGGCCGGCAGCATGGCGTCGGCGCTCATCTCCAGCGGCGCGCCCAGCGCCTGAGCCGTCACGGGGCCCAGCAGGTCCAGGCGCCCGCGCAGGATCTCGCGCAGCGCCGCATCAGCGTCGGGCCGCGCGCTGGATGTCGGTGTGATGGGCGGGGACAGCGCCGCGTCCGGGAAGACGGCGCGGAACTCGTGCAGGCGTTCCGCCGCGACGTAGATCTCTCCACCCGCCGGCAGGCCGAGCCGGGCTATGCGCTGCTGCTGTGCAAGTGATGCAATGAACTCGGGAAACGGCGCTTCATCGATGGTGAGGAAGCCATGCACCACCAGCGCGTCGTGCAGTTCGTCGGCGCTGCGGATGTCGGGCCTGGCGTCCTCGCGGACCTGCGCGATCACCTGCGGGTCGAGCTTGCCCATGTCTTGGGCCGTCTGCGGGTCCATCAGCGGCCGGGTGCTGACGGCCTTGGTGCGCCGCTCCTCGGCCGCGCCGCCGTCCAGGAAGGCATAGGGCCGGGCGTTCAGGATGGCATGCGCCAGCGGGGAGGGCGTGGCCAGGTCGCGTGTGCTGATGCGCACCTCGCCGGCCTCGATGTCGGCCAGCAGCCGCACAAAACCGTCGGCGTCCATGGTCTCGTTCAGGCAGTCGTGCAAGGTCTGCGCCACCAGCGGGTGCTCGGGAATCTCACGCTCGCCGACCAGGTTCTCGGCGCAGGCGAGCTGGTCCGGGAACACCACCGTCAGCAGGTCTTCCGCGTCGGAACGCTGGAACTGCGGCGGCACCTTGCGGCCGCCGTTCATGCGGCGCACCGCGAGAGAGGCGGTGGCGTTCCAGCGCCAGCGCGTGCCGAACATGGGCGCGTCCAGCAGCGCCTGCACCAGCACCTCGCGCGCGCTGGCCGTCTTCAGGTAGTGCCGCAGCTCTTCCAGCGCGAAGCTGTGCGTGGGGCCCAGCGACAGCACGATGCTGTCCTCCAGCGCGCTGGCCTGCAGCTCGAAGTTGAACTTGCGGCACATGCGTTTGCGCAGCGCCAGGCCCCAGGCCTTGTTGATGCGCGAGCCGTAAGGCGAATGGATCACCAGGTGCGTGTCGCCCACCTCGTCGAAAAAGCGCTCGAACACGATGTGGCGCCGGCTGGGCAGCACGCCGAGCGCGGCCTTGGAGGCCGCCAGGTAGAGCGCGAGCTGCTGCGCCGCGGCGGCGGGCAGGCGCAGATCTTCGCGCAGCCAGCGTTCGCAGGCCTGCACGCCGTCGTCGAGCAGCCTGTCGGCGGTCTCGCAGACGCGCGACACCGCCTCGCTGAGTTCGTCGGTTCGGCCCAGGCTTTCGCCGAGCCAGAAGGGCATGGAAGGCGGTTGCCCCCGGGCATCCTCCACCAACACCTTGCCGGTCTCCACCTTGGCGATGCGGTAAGACGCGTTGCCGAGCTGGAAGATGTCGCCCGGCAGGCTCTCGAAGGCGAAGTCCTCGTTGAGCGTGCCCACGCGGTGCCCGTCCGGCAGCAGCACCACCTCGTAGTCGAACTGGTCCGGGATCACGCCCGCATTGGTGACGGCCGCCATGCGCGCACCGCGGCGCGCGCGCAGCATGCGGTTGACGGCGTCGTAATGCAGGTAGGCGCCGCGCCGGCCCCGGCGCGTGCTGTAGCCGTCGGCCAGCATCTGCACCACCTGCTCGAATTCATGCAGCGTGAGTTCGCGGTAGGGCTGCGCGCGCCGCAGGCAGTCGTAGAGCGCGTCCAGCGGCCATTCGCGGCAGGCGGTCTCGGCGATGACATGCTGCGCCAGCGCGTCCAGCGGCTTGGCCGGCACGCGGATGCGGTCCAGCTCGCCGCGGTCCACCGCGGCCAGCAGGGCGGTGCATTCCAGCAGGTCGTCGAGCGCCAGCGGAAACAGCCGGCCCTTGGGGATCGCGCCTATGGCGTGCCCGGCGCGGCCCACGCGCTGCAGCAAGGCATTGATCGCGCGTGGTGAACCGATCTGGCACACCAGGTCGATGTCGCCGATGTCGATGCCCAGTTCCAGCGAACTGGTGGTCACCAGCGCCTTGAGTTCGCCCTGCTTGAGCCGCTGCTCGGCGTTCAGGCGGTGCTCGCGCGCCAGGCTGCCGTGGTGGGCGGTCACATGCTCCTCACCCAGCCGCTCGGCCAGGTGGCGCGCCACGCGTTCCGCGATGCGGCGCTGGTTCACGAAGATCAGCGTCGTGCGGTGCTGGGCCACCAGCTCGGTGAGCCGGTCGTAGAGCTCGTCCCAGACCTCGATCGGCATCACCGCGGTCAGCGGCGAGCGCGGCATCTCGATCGCCAGGTCGCGCTCGCGCACGTGGCCGGCGTCAATGATTTCAACAGGATCACTGCGTTGGCCGATCAGGAAACGCGCCATCTCGTCCAGCGGCTTCACGGTGGCCGACAGGCCTATGCGCACCGGCGGCTTCTCGCACAGCGCCTCCAGCCGTTCCAGCGACAGCATCAGGTGCGAGCCGCGCTTGACGCCGGCCACCGCGTGCAACTCGTCGACGATCACGCTTTTCACCGACTTCAGCATCGCGCGGCCCGAGTCCGAGCTCAGCAGGATGTACAGCGACTCCGGCGTGGTCACCAGGATGTGCGGCGGGGCTCGGCGCATGCGTTCGCGCTCGGCCGCCGGCGTGTCGCCCGTGCGCACCGCCGCGCGTATGCCGGGGTCGGGCAGGCCCATCGCGGCCAGCCCGGCCTGGATGCCGGCCAGCGGTTCTTCCAGGTTCTTGCGGATGTCGTTGGAGAGCGCCTTCAGCGGCGACACATACAGCACATGGACTTCGTTCGAAAGCCCTTTTTCGAGGCCCTCGCGTACCAGCTCGTCAATCGCCGACAGGAAGGCCGCCAGCGTCTTGCCCGAACCCGTGGGCGCGGCGATCAGCGCGTGGCGGCGCTGCGAGGTCACGGCCCATGCCTGGGCCTGGACCTCGGTGGCGCGGCCGAACCGGCCTTCTAGCCAGGCGGAAACGGCCGGGTGGAACGGAAGCTGGGACACCCCTGTATTTTCGGGGTTTTCGGCCCGGCGCAGGGCCGGTTCTGGGAGAGCCCCGCCATGGAAAAGGGCTACGTTGCGCGGCGCCTGGCAGGGGCCGCGCCCTTCTCATGAAGGCCGGAGCGGCGCGAAAAATCGCAGCTCGCGATGGCCAGCTGGACAACCATGTCCATCGCGGGGCTGAAGTTGTCGCTGTGGTAGACCGCGCTGTACACCATGGGCGGCGGCATGGGGTCACTGCGCACGATGCGCAGCAAGCCCTTGTCGATGTCCGGCTGCATGTACTCCAGGGCCATCTGGCTGATGCCGAAGCCGCTGATGGTGAGCTCCCTGAGCACCGTGGTGCTGTTGGTGGCGAAGACCTTGTTGAACTTGAAACCGTGCTGCGCCAGCCAGGCCTCGTAAAACTTGTTCTTCGCCGCGCCGGTTGACTGCTCCAGCACCGGGTAGCGCGCGAACTCCTCGGGCTTGAGCGCGCGTTTGGGCATCTTGAGGCTGGGGCTGGCCATCCAGAGGTCCTCGACCTGCGCCACCTTGACCGTGGTGAACTGCTTGCCCCAGTAGACGCCGGGCATGATGGCCAGGTCTATCTTGTGCGACTCCAGGCTCTGGAACAGGTGCAGGCCGGCGTCGACGACGGGCTCGAGCATGAGCTTGGGGTGCAGCTCCTGCAGGCGCTTGATGAAACCCGTGAGCCAGGTCAGCGCGATCAGCTCGGTCACACCGATGCGGAAGGTGCCCTCCAGGGTCTGGTCGACGCTGACTTCGGTTTCTATGCGCAGCCTGAGCCTGAGCGTTTCCTCGGCCAGCGGCAGCAGGCGGCGCCCCACCGGCGTGAGCTCCAGCCCTTTGGACTTGCGGTGCAGCACCGGCGCGCCCAGCACATCCTCGAGTTCCGCCAGGCGTTTGGAGATCGCCGACTGCGTGGTGTGAAGCTTCACGGCCGCGGCGCTGAAGCTCTGCAGCTTCGCGCTGAAGAAAAAGGCCTCGAGCTGTTTGAAGGTGAGGTTCATTCCCCGCCACTGTAGCGCAGCGCCGGGCGCCAGGAAAAAAAGGAATAGCTGTCCGCGCCGAATACTCGTTTGGCGATTTGCAGGCCGTGCCGGAAACTTGGCCGCATCGCAACAGGCATGAACTTTTTTCCCATGATCCAACTCGCCAGCCGCCTCAACCGCATCAAACCCTCGCCCAGCTCCATGGCCGGCCAGCGTGCCCGGGAGCTGCGCGCCCAGGGGCGCGACATCGTCGGCCTGACGGCGGGTGAGCCGGACTTTGAAACGCCGGAGCACATCAAGGAAGCCGCGACGCGCGCCATGGCCGCCGGCAAGACGCGCTACACCGACGTCGGCGGCACGCCCGAACTCAGGGAAGCGGTGTCGCGCAAGTTCAAGGCCGAAAATGGCCTGGACTACGGCGTGAACGAGATCATCGTCGGCACCGGCGCCAAGCAGGTGATCTTCAACGCGCTGATGTGCACGCTGGAGGCCGGCGACGAGGTGATCGTGCCCGCGCCTTACTGGGTGTCCTATCCCGACATCGCGCTGCTGGCCGACGGCGTGCCGGTGTTTGTGGACTGCCCCGAAGCCAAGGGCTTCAAGCTGCAGCCCGAAGACCTGGAGCGCGCCATCACCGGCAAGACGCGCTGGCTGGTCCTCAACTCGCCCAACAACCCCAGCGGTGCCACCTACACGCGGGACGAACTCGTGGCGCTCGCGCAGGTGCTGAATCGCCATCCGCACGTCTGGGTCATGACCGACGACATTTATGAACACCTGATTTACGACGGCCGCGCGTTCGCCACCATCGCCCAGGCCGCGCCCGAACTCAAAGACCGCACCCTGACCATCAACGGCGTCTCCAAGGCCTATGCGATGACGGGTTGGCGCATCGGCTACGGGGCAGGGCCGGCCGCGCTGATCAAGGCCATGGTCAAGCTGCAGTCGCAGAGCACCTCGGGCGCAAGCTCCATAGGCCAGGCCGCGGCCGTGGCCGCGCTGGCGGGTCCGCAGGATTTCATCGCCGTGAACCGGGGCGTGTTCCAGCAGCGGCGCGACACCGTCGTGGCCGCGCTCAACAAGATCGACGGCATACGCTGCCATGCACCCGAAGGCGCTTTTTATGTGTTCGCTTCGTGCGAGGCGCTGTTCGGCCTGCGCACGCCGGGCGGCGCGCGCATCGCGACCAGCGACGACTGGATCATGCATCTACTCGATGCGCAAAACCTGGCGGCCCTGCAAGGCAGCGCCTACGGTGTGCCCACGCACTTCCGGCTGTCCTTCGCCGCCAGCACTGAACACCTTCTTGAGGGCTGCCGCCGCATCGCGCAGGCCCGCGAGCAACTGGGCCGCTGAGCCGCCCTCCCATTTCTTTCGCCACTTCCCTGAATGGACGTTTTATGTACCTGAGAACATTCCTGACCCTGATGCCGTTGTTTGCCGCCATCGGGCCGCTGGTCAGCACCAGCGCCCTGGCCTCGGACGCCTTCCCGAGCAAGCCGGTCCGCATCCTGGTCGGTTTTTCACCGGGCGGCTCCAACGACATCGTGGCCCGGCTGATCGCACCCAAGCTGTCGGAAGGTTTGGGCCAGCAGGTGGTCATCGACAACAAGCCCGGCGCGGGCGGCAACATCGCTGCCTCCGCGATGCTCAGCGCTCCGGCGGACGGCCACACGCTGATGATGTGCACCACCGGCACGCTGTCTATCCAGCCGCACCTGATCAAGGCGCCCTTCAACCCCGAGACCGACCTGCTTCCCGTCACCCAGATCGCCAACGCACCCTACCTGCTGCTGGTGAACGCCGCCTTGCCGGTCAAGGACGTGAAGGAGCTTGTCGCCTATGCCAAGGCCAAGCCCGGCATCATCAATTTTGCGTCCTCGGGCAACGGCACGGGCGGCCACCTGGCCGGCGAGATGCTGAAAGCGCGCGCCGGCATCGACATCGTCCACGTCCCCTACAAAGGCACGGGTCAGGCCATGACCGACCTGCTGGCCGGGCAGGTCTCCATGATCTTCGACCAGCCGGTGAGCTCCATGCCTTACGCGCAGTCCGGCAAGCTGCGCATCCTTGCCGTGGCCAGCCCGCGCCGGCTGCCGGCGCTGCCCGACGTGCCCACCGTGGCGGAATCGGGAATCCCGGCTTTCGACCCCGTCACCTGGACCGGGCTATGCGCCGCCAAGGGCACGCCTGCCGCCGCGATCGAACGCATGCAGCGCGAGGTCGCCAAGGTGCTGGCCATGCCCGAGATTTCGAAACGCCTGATCCAGGACGGCCTGGAGCCTGTCGGCAGCACGCCGCAGAAGTTCCGCGAATTCCTGGTGGCCGACAAACGCAAGTGGGGCGGCGTCATCAAAGAATCCAACGTCAAGGCGGATTGAGCATGAGCGCCACCCCTGTGCCCGACATCATCCGCGGCTTCGAACGCCTCCCGGCCGAGGTGGTTGCCAGCGCCGCGCGCTTCCAGCCCGCCATCCTGGCCGACGTGGCCGGCCGCCGCGGCGCGCTGCACGGCCGCATCACGGCCCTGCACCCGTCCATGAAGTGCGCCGGCACGGCCGTCACCGTCGAGGTGCGGCCCGGCGACAACCTGATGATCCATGCCGCGATGGCGCTGGCCCAACCCGGCGACGTGCTGGTGGTGGACGCCAAGGCCGACCAGACCAGCGCCCTGATGGGCGAGATCATGATCAGCGCCTGCCGCAAGCTGGGGCTGGCGGGCGTGGTCATCGACGGCGCGGTGCGCGACAGCCTGGAGCTGCGCGAGATCGGCTTTCCGGTGTTCTCGGTGGGCACCAACCCGAACGGGCCGACCAAAAACATCGCGGGGCGCATCAACCATCCGGTGAGCGCCGGCGGCGTCACGGTGCGGCCCGGTGATTTTGTGACCGCCGACGCCGACGGCGTGGTGGTCGTGGAGCGCGAACGCATCGCGGCGCTGCTGCCGCTGGCCGAGAAAAAAGTCGCCGACGAAGCCAAACGCATCGCCGGTATCGCCCAGGGCCAGACCAGCGCGCCCTGGCTGGACGCCGCGCTGCGCAGCGCCGGTGTGCTGCGCGAGGGTGAGACGCTGTAGGCGCCCTCGCCGGGTTATTGCTTCTGCCGGTAAACGTACCAGGCTGCGAAGCCGGTGAAGACGCCGATGATCGCGACGATCACCATGAAGCCGTGCGGAGAGTCGGCCAGCGGGACGCCCCCCACGTTCATGCCCAGCAGGCCGGCCACGATGTTGATCGGCAGGGCCAGCACCGTCACCATGGTCAGGACGAAGACGCTGCGGTTGGTTTCCTCGCTGACCTGCGCGGCGATTTCTTCCTGCAGCAGCTTGATGCGTTCCTTGAGCTCCGACATGTCGCGTATGGTCAATGAAAACTCCTCGGTGGCCTGGCGCAGTTCCTCGAGGTCGCGCTCGCTGACCCAGGGCGGCGGCAGGCGCAGCAGGCGAAACAGGGCGCCGGGCTCGGGCGCCAGCAGCCGCTGCAGCCGCACCAGCACGCGGCGCAGCTTGCCCAGGTCGGCACGGCGGTTGTGCAGCCGGCCCACCAGGAATTTGTCTTCCACCACGTCCACCTGCACCGTCGCGTCGCGCACGATGCGCACCAGCACGTCGCCCTGCTCGCGCAGCAGGTGGTTCAGGAAGGACACCGAAGACTCCAGCGGCTTTTTGCCGTTCTTGACCGAATCGCGCAGGCGGTCTATGGAGCGCAGCGGGTGCGAGCGCGCGCTCAGCGCCATGTGCGGCCCCACGTTGAGCCACAGGCTGGCCATCTCCGCGGGGTCGAAGGCGAACTCGTAGGCCACGTCGTTGACCACGGCGATCAGCGTGTCGTGCGCGTCCTCGATGCGCGTGGAGCGCGAGCCCTCATGCAGCGCCTCGAAAAACTCCGGCACCGCGTTCAGGTGCTTGCGTATGCTGGCCTCCGCCGCCGCGTCGCTGAGGTTGAAGTGCAGCCAGACGAAGTCGGACTTTCCCTTGGGCGCCTCGCTCCTGAGCCAGGCCGCCGCCTCCATCAGGTCCACCGGCACGCCGGGCGCGCCGTTTTCAAAGCGGTAGCCGCAGAGCAGGCCGGTCTTGTCGGCGCCGTAGGTGATGTCCATTCAGGGGAGGGGGGAGGGGCTTGAGGTCAGTGGCGGAGCAGGAACGGCTTCCGGGAGAGGTCCCACAGTGTGTCGCCTGTTCATGACGGTTCAGTGACAGCCGGAGCCTCTATGCTCTGGATCAGCTCGGGTCTTGCTCCGGCGGTGTGCGCTCTTCTGAGTTTTGCTGGCCGGGGGTAGCCCGGCAGCTACTCACTTTTCTTTTGCTTCGCCAAAAGAAAAKTAAGCAAAAGAAAAGGCGACCCTGGTTGCTGCGTCCCTGCGCTTCGCTGCGGGCAACCTGCGGTGCTCGGTCCAGACGGGGTCTCGCTAAACTCGCTTCGCTCAAACAACGCGATCCCTGATCCGTCTGGACCTCCGCTCCTCGGCGCATCCACAAGGGGTGGGGAAGGAATACCAATACCGAATACCTGAAGAAACAAGG